>LCEJ01000007.1 GCA_000997105.1 Candidatus Daviesbacteria bacterium GW2011_GWA2_42_7 | reverse complement strand
CAGGCTGTAATAATCCCTAAGACGAAGATTCCTGCCCCGATCCAAAAGATCGGGGGTGCATCCTTGTCGTTACGGGAGGTCACTAAGGCCGAAAGAATGGTTGACCAAAACATTATTCTCCTTTAAAAGTGCTGCTAAACGTTTGGTGCATACCCTTCAATTTTGGCGCGTGCCAAAAAGAGTATACCCTAAGTTTGCAGCCTGTAGTATATGATATTATGGGGACAAAATCAAGTCATGGGTTTAAAAATGGTTGCACTTCGCTTGACAGAAAAAGATTAATGTTATAACATAGTTATAACATGCAACAGACAGTTATTAAAGTTGGCAATTCCTTAGCAGTCACTTTACCCAGGCAGTTTGCTAAAGCCAGGAAGATTAAGCCTGGGCAAAAGGTTTTTGTTGAAGCGGATCCGGAGCTTGACTTGATTCAGGTTCGGACAAAAGGTGAAGCCGATTCTGCCCTGACACCCGAATTTAAAAAGTGGCTTGATAAAATAAGCGTCAAGTACGAAAGTACCATTCGGGAGTTAGCAAAACGGTGAAGTTTTTAAGCCTTGAGGAAGTGCTGGCTATCCATGACCGGATGCTTGAGGTTGGTGGTGGGAGGGAAGGCATACACGATTTTTCTCTTTTACACTCGGCGGTTGAAAGGCCTAAAGCTCAGTTCGGCGGTAAGTATCTTTATTCTTCAATTTGGTTAATGGCAGCTGCCATGCTTCATTCTTTAGTCAAGAACCACTCATTTGAGGATGGGAATAAGCGTACTGCATATTTTTCCACTATGAGATTTTTACGTAAAAACGGTCATCTTTTGAAGGTTGGGGAAAAAGATATCATTAAGTTTGTGGTAAACATAGATGTTGGGAACACACCATTAGAGGAAATTGCTTCCTGGTTAAAGAAGAATTCGAAAGAGATTTAAAAAGAAAAGGGGGTGTCCGACTGGACACCCCCCGGAAGAAGAATATTGTGATTTGTTTTTGTTCCTGTTACTTTTTGGACTTTCTTAGGCAAGGTCTTGCTCCTTTCTCTCTGTTTTTAAGGTGGTTCTGCGAATAAAACAAGAAGTGCGAACATAGCTAAAAACCCGATTATGAAACCGTCCAGGCCTCCCATGATTCCCATTGCAATAACTGTACTTGTGTCCTGAGGCCTTCCGGCCTCGGTTATCATTCCCTTGGCCCAGCGTGCACTTCCGTACACTCCTACTGCACCAAACACAATTCCGGCAAGTATTGCCCAAACCCAAATCACTTTATTCTCCTTATTAATGTACTTGCTAAACTTTTGGTGTATACTCTTTATCTTTGGCGCCTGCCAAAAAGAGTGTACCCTAAGTTTGCAGCCTGTAGTATATTAAATTTAGGTTGGGAATGCAAATTAAGGTTAATAGATGAAAGGAATAAGTTTGTAAGTTCTTTTTTGGTAAGACGGGTAATTTTTAAAGTAGCGTAATAGTGACTTTTCCTCACGGTTTATTTTTATCAATAAAACTACTGCCAGAATAGTTAAAGCGAGCAATCTTGAGAGAGAAATATAGTTGGTTACCAGCGCTAGCCCTATAATAAGCAGTGAAGAGTACATAGGGTGGCGGATAACTTGGTAGGGGCCGGAGGTAATAAGCCTACTTCCCCTTTTAACTTCAGGGAGGGGGCTAAACTTACTTTTTCTGATTTCCCAAAAAGCCCAAAGGCCAGTGGAGATTCCCAAAAAGAGAAGGAAAACTAATATAAAATTGGAAGGGATAAGCGGTCCGGTGAAGACAATAAAGCCAAAGGATACAAGTTGAATTATTACTAGGATTAGAGAAGGAATTTTTGCAAGCATAAGTTAAGTATACATTAAACTCTACAGCTCCAAAGGTAAGTCATCGCTATTTTTGACGGGTGAAGATATAGTCCTTAAAGATCTGGGGTATTTTGAAGTGAAATAGGATAGACTTTCTCTTGAGAGGTCTTTAGCTTTTCCAGAAGCACAGGAAAGTTAGTCCATATCAATTACCAACCCTCCCCAGGTGAAGTTTTTGGCCCCTTCTCCTTCCCCAGTTAAGGGGTTAAAGTGTTCCCTAAACCCGGATTTTTCTATTAAAGCCAGGGAGGACTCTTTAATCCTTTTTGCCTCTTCGACAAAACCATAATTTAGAAGCCCTTTGTAAATGAACCAGTTGGTAGCTATCCAGGCAGGCCCTCTCCAAAAACCTTTGGGGTCAAACGAAGGTTCTTTTCGGGAAACTGTGGGAACAGGATAGTCAGTCCAAAATTCTTTTTTGTTAAGCAAGTGTTTTTTAACCAACTCTTTAGCCTCCTCTTTAGTTAAAATTCCGGCAAAAAGGGGAGCAAAAATTGCCCAGGTTTTCACCTTGATTTTTTGGTACCTTTTGCCGTAGACCGACCAGAATAACCCGTGGGAAAGTTGATGTTTTCTCATAGCCGAGGAAATCTCCTTACTTTTTTGAGTAAAGTATAAAGCGTCATCATTATTGCCTAATTTTTCTGCCAGTTCGGCTAAAACCTGCATGTTCTTAACCATTATGGCATTGAAAGGCACGTCTTTTACCCAGAAAAAGTTTCTCATGCAAAAAGGGGCATCGAATTTACAGTCTATGTTTTGATCCACCAACTGAAACCTTCTTTTGGTATTCTCTTTTAATGTATTAGTAGGAGGGAGGTTTAAAGGATCGTCAAAACGGGGAGAATTATCTTCACCGGATTCATCAGGGTTCATGATGCCTACGAGATGTTTTTCGTGGGGATCCCGCTCGGTTAAGAGGTAACGGTAAAAATGATAAAGACTTGGGTAAACTGTTCTGACAAAGCTAAGGTCTCCGTCGGTTTGGAAAATCTGCCGGACGGCGTAAGCAATCATCGGTGGTTGGGTGATACTGCTGGTGCCGTCTTTGCCCCAGTTGACGTTGATAACCTTCCCTTTTTTCCAATAAATCATATGTGGAATTAATCCGTTGTCAAATTGTTTAGATAAGAGGGAAAAAATCTCGTTTTTGGCATCATGGGGACTGAAATGGGAAAGGATTATGGCATGGAAACAGGAGTCCCAAAACCACTGGTAAGGATAAGAGGCAGGGGAAGGAACGGTGTAATAATATTTGCCGGATTCCCTTCTGTTTTCTAAAAAGAGCTTGAGAACGGCGTGCTTTAAATCCCTCACATAACTACTATACCAAATAGAGTTAAGTTTACTTAACTCTTACCTGCCTTTGAGCAAATCTTCAGATACTTTTGCTAAGCTGGTTTTGGTGAATATTCCCAAAGTCAAAGAGGAAAATTTCTACAAGAGATATTTGGTAATTTTAGCAGACAGGAAAAAGGCGAGGGTTATTCAATAAAAGTTAAAGCTGTGCCTGTTTTTCCGGCTCTGCCGGTCCTGCCTATCCTGTGGATATAGTCATCATAAGTTTCCGGCAGGTCAAAGTTTATTACATGGGTAACATTAGGGATATCCAAGCCCCTGGAGGCCACGTCGGTTGCCAGAAGTATCTGGATTTCATTTTGTTTGAAAGATTGCAATACCCTTTGCCTGTGCCCTTGGGTTTTATTGCCATGGATTGCCCCTACTTTAAAGCCGCGGGAATCAAGGTCACGGTGTAGTTTTTCTACCCCGTGTTTGGTCCGGCCAAAGATTAGGACTTTGTCAAAACCGTCTTTTATTAAAAGGTCATGTAGTTGGTCAACTTTTTTCTCACGGCTTTCTACTTTTACCACATCCTGGTTAATATTTTCCGCAGTATCCTGGACTTTGACGGAAACTGTGACCGGGTCGGTAACAAAATTATTTAAGACTTCCCTGATTTTAGGGGATAGGGTAGCGGAGAAAAATAATGACTGTCTTACTTTGGGCAGCATGGAAATAAAGTATTTAACGTCATTTATAAAACCGATATCTACCATCAAATCTACTTCATCCAAAACAATATTGGAAAAATTATCTAAGGCAAGGACATCCCTTTCTATAAGGTCCCTTAACCTCCCCGGTGTGCCGATTATAAAATGGGGGTTTCTCCTGACATCAGATATCTGGCGGTTCATGTTGGCTCCGCCAATTATTAAAGCGGAAGAAAGTTTCATATCCTTGGTAAAAGCCCGGAGTTCCTCAAGAATTTGCCCGGCCAGTTCCCTGGTGGGGGCAATAATTAAGACACCCTGGGTCCTGTCCTTGTAGATTTTATTAATTAAAGGGATTAAAAAGGCGGCTGTTTTACCGGTCCCGGTATTGGCAAGGCCTATGAAATCCCTACCCTCCAAAATTGGCCCAATGGCCTGGTCCTGGATCGGGGTAGGTTTAATGTAGCCCTTATCGGCGATGTTTTGTTTTAATGCGGGAACGATATTAAAATCGTTAAAGTTATTGTGCGGGGTGTAAGACTCATCGGATGAGACCTCTACGGCACTTTTAATGAACATATTTATATCCTGGCCTAGAAGCCTGGACCCAGGCCGGTTAGACCCCGGGCGGTTTGAAAACCTGCCTGCAGTGAATCTCCCTGAACTGCGGCCACCAAAATGGCTGCCGTGGACAGGTTTTTTATACGACCTAAAATTTCTTGACTGTTGGTACATATTTTTTTAATACATAACTTGTCATTCTAAGGATAGACAGAAATCCCACAACGGGAGCCATCACAAATCCCAGGATGACAAGTATGTTAAATGTTGAAAAAGAAAACGAAGATCTTAAAGTCCAAAAGGATTAGAAGTTCTTATGGAGCTACTGCTTAAAAATTAAACCCGCTAACCGTATAGCACTCTTTACAAAATTTGTAAGAATAAAAAGGGTAAAGTTACTGAATAGCTCAGATTCTTAAATCAACTGAAAAGTAGTGTAACACAGAAAGAATAAAAAGTCAAACGACTATGGGGTTATTGCTCTTTGGACATTTTTATGTTAGCCTAAATAAGCTAATGAAGATTAAAACCCTCGCCCTAAGCTTATTGGCAGCACTTCTTTTATCCTTGCCGTTTTTGGTAGTTCCTGTATCAGCACAACCTTCACAGCCAAACCGTGTTCCCGGCCAGATCCTTGTAAAATTTAAAGATAGCGCCCCGCAAGCTTTTGTAAATACAGAGCTAAAAAGACAAAACGGTAAAGTGGTTGACCAGATTTCCAGGATTGGTACTTTGGTAGTAGAGGTGCCGGATCAAGCCTTGGACAGGGTTATCGAGGCGCTGTCTAGAAACCCTAATGTAGAATATGCGGAAGAAAATTCTATTGCCACGGCATTAGACTTTCCCGTTGATGCGCCAAATGATACAAGTTATGCCCTTTTGCAGTGGGGACTTGAAAATACCGGCCAGGTAATTGGGGGACAAATGGGGACTCCTGATGCTGACATTGATGCCCAGGGGGCATGGAATGTGACAACCGGCAATCTTGTGAAGGTGGCCGTTTTGGATACCGGAGTAGACCAAGCCCACCCGGATCTCTCTTCTAAGATTGACTCGCAAAAAGATTTCACCGGTTCCGGTTCGGTTGATGACTTTTACGGCCATGGTACCCATGTGGGCGGTATTGTTGCAGCTGTAACCAATAACGCCATCGGCGTTGCAGGTACCTGTCCTGAGTGTAGGTTATTAAACGGCAAGGTATTAAACGACAGCGGCTCGGGGGCATATTCCTGGATAGCCAGTGGGATCACTTGGGCGGCAGACAATAATGCTAAAGTTATCAATATGAGCCTTGGGGGCTCTGTTAAGTCTATTACCTTGGAGAGGGCTGTAAACTATGCCTGGAATAAAGGGGTAGTGGTAGTTGCAGCAGCCGGCAATTCGGGCAACCGGTCCAAGACCTACCCCGGGGCTTATACTAATGTGATAGCAGTTGCTGCAACGGATAACAAAGACCAAAAAGCCAGCTTTTCAAGTTATGGGAACTGGGTTGATGTAGCGGCCCCGGGGGTAAATATTTTCTCCACATTCCCAACCCATGCTTATAAAATTAATAAATCTTTAGGCTATGATTTTGGTTCCGGAACTTCTATGGCAACCCCTATGGCCTCGGGGGTAGTAGCCCTTATTTGGTCAACCCCATACGGGACAAGTAACTTAGCAGTAAGGTCCCGCCTTGAGTCAACTGCCGATAAAATTTCCGGTACCGGTAAATACTGGGTTGCCGGCCGGATCAACGCCGGAGGGGCCGTGGCTCCCTAAAAGTTTTCATTTTTTCCTGCAAACCCCTGGAATTTTAAATTTTGGCAGTATATACTAATTTTATGGTAGGAAAAGTTCTATTGGGGATAGGGGCTTTAATCCTGATTTTAGTGGCAGTAGTTTTCTTCTCTGTAAACTTTAACGAGAATAAACCTCCCCCGGAGTTTACTGCCAACTTTGTTAATTTAGACAAAATAGAAAAGATTTCCAAATACAGAAGTTGTGCCGGCCATGTAACAGTCCCTCAGGACGGGCGGGAGAGCAAAAGGAGTATGAAGCACTATTTTGAGGTAAAGCCTGAATTTGCCAAAGCCCGGGCGGTTGAGATTTATGCGCCATATGAGGGGTTTGTGACGACTTTACGTTCAGACCCGGGAGAGGGTCTTGAGGGGGAAATATGGATTGTACCTAAAAGAAAGGTGGCGATGTTGCCGCCTTTTGGTGTGTGGCAATTTAGTGTCCAGCACATAGAGGTTAAAAAAGATTTAAAACAGGGAAGCGAGGTTAAAGATGGGGAGATAATTGGTTATGCTGCATTTTCGGGAGGCAGGATACCCACTTTTGATATTGTCTATGGGAAGATGGCTTTTCCTCCTGCTCCTAAAAAAATTGACAACTGGAATTCTCCTTTTGGGGATTTAGACTCTGTTTTTAACCATATGTCAGATGGTGTGTTGGCACAATATCAGCAAAAAGGAGTATCTCAAAAAGAAATAGTTTTAAGCAAAGAGGCAAGGGATCAAAATCCCTGTGTGTATCGAGAAAATGGTCCTTATTTTGAAAATAGGGATGATTTGGCCAACTGGATCCTACTTAAGTAGCTTTAATCTCTGGAATTTTAACCTCCAAATACACGTACAGGCTTTATTTTATTTCCAATTTATGGTAAATAAGCAAATATGGAAAGAGGATCTTTTTTACGAAGAGCGGTAGATGTCATCGGTAAAGTTTTTTTAAGAGGTGATGGTCAAGAAGAAAAGTCAGAAGAGGATTTTACTAAAATAGAGAGAGATATGCTGCGTAGGGCTTCGAGGATGGAGATAATTGGGGGAGATTATAGAGCTGCTGCAGAACTTTCATCCTTGTTATTTAAAGTCAGGGCAGAAAGACTCAAAAGAAAACAACCTCAAGGGGAATCTGGTGGAGAAGAAGCCCCCCAGCCCTAATTGTCCCCAAGCCAGTAGAATTTTGATTTCTTCAAAGCGTAACTTGCTGGATTAAATTCCCCAAATATGGAGTAAGAGTTTAAACCTATTTCACAAGGGCACCCCTTGCCAGAGCAAGGGGTGCCCTTAAACAAAGACCTGAATTTCCCTGCAAAACCCTGGAATTTTAACCTCTATCAAGATTAAATTCCCCAAAAGGCATAAAAATTTCGCTCTATCCGAGTTTGTAAGGACCTAAAAATCCTCAGGTGCCCTCGTATTCCACCCCTGGGGTGGCAATCTGGGTGGCAATCTAACTCAAGACTAGATTGACTCGCCCCAAAAAAAATCCTAAAATCTGCTTATGAAGTTTAGAAAAGCTTTACTGGTCAATATTACCCAGGATAATTTGGATCCGATTTACTGGAAAAGGCTTGATGGTTTAATAGAGCGTAAAGTAATGCTTCCTAAAGACAGCCTCCGTATTCAGGAAGAATTAGCAGACACGGATTGTATATTAACAGGATTTCAAATAGATGTGGGTAAAAAAGAAATTGATACGGCTCCAAACTTAAAATATGTCAGTGTTTTAGCAACAGCATACGGAAAAATCGATACTGATTATGCCAGGAAAAAAGGGATTGTTGTAACCAACGTTCCGGGTTATTCCACAGAGTCAGTGGCGGAATTAGTATTTGCAGTCATTTTAGAAAAAATGAGAGATGTAGCTAGAGCCAAGAAACAAGCCAGTCAGGGAAATTATTTGGAGGATGGATTTCAAGCAAGCGAAATAAAGGGTAAAGTATTTGCAGTTTTGGGTTTAGGAAATATTGGTGGTAGGGTAGCACAAATTGCCAAAGGTTTTGGGGCAGATGTCAGATACTGGTCTAAACACAGAAAAAAGGATTTAGAAAAATCCGGTATTAAATTTCAGAATGCTGATACCTTAATTAAAGAAGCAGATATCGTCTCACTTCATTTTGCCGAAACTTCAGAAACAAAACATTTCTTAAACAGAAAAAGAATAAACAGTATAAAACCGGGAGCATTAATTGTTAGTACGGTTCCCAATGAAATTACTGATTTAGATGCTTTGGAGGAAAGATTGAAAAAGAAAGACATAACGTTTATATCCGATCATTCTGATGAATTAGATCCAAAAGATGCAAAAAGACTATCAAAGTATGAAAATTGTATATTGTATCCACCAATAGGTTATATCTCTGATGAAGCAAGGATTGCCAAACAGGAGATTTTCATTGGCAACATGGAGAGTTTTCTAAAAGGCAAACCTCAAAACCAGGTCAAATAACTGATAATTTTCTCCCAAAAGGCGTGATTCGACTAAGTTTACACTGAGCTTGTCGAAGTACTCACCACTATAGCTTGCGATGATCTTGTCGAAGGAATAAATGTTCTCTTTTCTTAGCCTTAACAACTTTTAAAAATCCCGAGGTGTAGCCGTGCTGCCACCTCCGAGGTGGATGCAGGTGGACGAAATAACTTTATAAGGCCTTTGTTTCAACGCAAGAATTTGAAGAAATTATGGTTTAAATTCCCCAAAAGGCATAACTTTTTCACTCTGTCCGCGCTTGTAAGGACCTAAAATTCCGCAGGTGCCATCGTATTCCACCCCCGGGGTGGCAATCAGGGGTGGTAATCTTTCTTGTAATATCCTTTGAAGTGGTATAGTGGAAGTAATGCCCAAGGTTAAAAATTGGCCGCTTTTGATATTTTCTATTTTACTTTGTGAGGGAGCGGGGATTTTGGGATCATTTTTTACAGTTTCTTCTATTCCTACCTGGTATGCAGCTTTGAATAAACCTGCCTTTTCCCCACCTAACTTTATCTTTGGACCCGTTTGGACACTCCTCTATCTTTTAATGGGAGTTTCTTTGTACCTCGTGTGGCAGAAGAAGAGAGTGCCCCCTGCTTTTTGGGTTCAACTGATTCTAAACTTCTCATGGTCGATAATATTTTTTGGGCTTAAAAACCCTGCCCTGGCTTTTGTAAATATTGTGGCTTTATGGATAGCGATATTTTTAACAATAAAATCTTTTTATAAAATTAATAAACTGGCCGGTAATTTATTAATTCCATATTTGCTTTGGGTTACCTTTGCCTCATTCCTTAATTTATCCATTGTTATTCTAAATCCCTAAATTTAAGATATAATTCCCAGTATGAGTTTAAGAGTAGGGATCGTTGGACTTCCGAACGTTGGGAAGTCTACATTATTTAATGCACTGTTAAAAAAGAGGGTGGCTTTGTCTGCAAATTATCCTTTTGCCACCATTGAGCCAAATGTAGGGGTGGTGGCAGTTCCGGATGACCGGCTGAATGAGTTAGCAAAATTGGTAAGGGATGAGGAGAAAATGCCGGGGTTGCCGCCGCTTGTGCCGGCGGTGGTGGAGTTTGTGGATATTGCCGGTTTAGTGAAAGGTGCTTCAACGGGTGCTGGGTTAGGTAACCAGTTTTTGTCTCATATTAGGGAAGTTGATGCCATTGTAGAAGTAGTCAGGGACTTTGAGGATGCAAGTGTGATCCGGGAAGGATCGGAAAGCCCCGATGCTGATAAGCTAACTATAGAAACAGAGTTGGCTCTCTCGGATTTACAGGTCATAGAGAAAATTGTTCCTGCCCAGGAAAAAATTGTAAAAGCTGCCAAAGACCCAGTGGAGCAATTAAGATTAGACATCTTAAACCAGCTTAAGAAGAATTTGGAAGAGGGGAAAGTAATCGGACATTATGAGATTGGTGACGAAAGAGTTCGGGACTGGTTTACTCATTTGCCGCTTTTGACTATCAAGCCAATGCTTTATGTCTATAATGTTTCCGAAGAAGGGTATATTCAAAAAGTATCCGATCGAAAACAAAATGAAAATGAGGTGGTAATAAGTGCTAAATTAGAAGAGGAGTTGGCGGATTATTCTGAGGAAGAAAGGGTGGAATATCTAAAATCTTTGGGGATAGAAAAGACCGGTTTGGAAAGGTTGATTGTCAAAGCTTATGATCTTTTGGGGCTGATTTCGTTTCTTACCGCAGGTAAGAAAGAAGTTCGGGCTTGGACCCTTCGACGCGGTGAAACCGCGCTCAGGGCAAGCGGCGTTATTCATACTGACTTCATGAAGAATTTTATCCGGGCCCAGGTTATAAGCTGTGATGAGCTATTAGTTCATGGTTCATGGACAAGAGCAAAAGAAGTTGGAAAAGTAAGAACAGAGGGGAAGGACTATGAAATGAAAGATGGTGATGTTGTAGAGTTTTTAATAAGCGGGTAAACTAATTCGTATGGGTGAGGGGGACGTAGATCCAACTCCGCTTTTTAAAGTTGCCGCGGTTTTCTTATCACTTGTGCTTTTGGTGGTTATCTCTTTGCCTTTTTTGGGAGGAGAGCTTTTTCGGGGGCACGACATCCTTTCCCATATGTTGTATGTGAGGGGTTTTTACCAAGCCTTATCGGAAGGCCAATTTCCGGTCAGGGTTATCGGCAAAGTTTTCCCCGGGCATGACTTCTATGTTTTTAATTATTACCAACCAATGTTCTATTATTTTACTTCCCTGGCAAAATTCTTGGGGTTATCCTACACCCAGTCTTTTCTCTTAACTCTCTGGTCTGCATGGATTGCGTCCGGTGTGTTTATGTTTCTGTTTGTCCGGAAGCACTTTACTAACTTTCCTGCACTGCTTTCAGCCTTTTTCTATATGATCGCCCCTTATCATATCGTGCAAATTTTTGTCCGGGTTGATGTGGGGGAATTTTTGGCTGCCGCCTTTGTGCCGGCGGTCTTATGGAGCCTAAACCGGCTTTGGGAAAAAAGGTCAGGGTTACCCCTCTTTTTAACTGCTGTAATATTTGCAGGTTTTTTATTATCACATAATATTTTATCCGTCATGTTTTTGCCGGTCTTTTTGCTTTATATAGTTTATCTTTTTTGGAGGGACAGGAGTTGGCAGCCTTTTTTGACAGTTTGTTTGGCTTTAGCTTTTGGTTTTGGGCTGGCTGCCTATTTTTTAATCCCGGCCCTGGGGGAGTCCGGATTAACCCACCTTGATGGATCGTTGGCTGGCAGTGGGGATTTCCGTAATAACTTTGTATGTTTCAACCAGCTATTTTCCAATTCCTGGGGTTATGATGGTTCAGTGCCGGGGTGTGATGACAAGATGCCTTTTCAATTAGGGTTTGCCCATTGGCTGGCAGTTTTAGGGGCACTAATAATATTGTTAAAGTCGGCTGTCAAGAAAAGGGATGAAAATTTAGTTTTAACCGGGCTGTTTTTTCTGGTTTTCCTTATTGCTATCTTTATGATACTGCCGGTTTCTATGTTTGTTTGGGAGAGGATCTACTGGCTGTATTTTTTCCAATTTTCCTGGAGGTTTTTAATATTGGCTGTATTTGCCTCATCAATTTTGGCGGGAGGGTGGGTTTATTTAGTTAAGAATAATAAAAACAGGTACCTTTTGGGGATAGGCCTGATGTCCCTCGGCCTTTACCTTTATTCCTGGAATATCCACCCCCCTTACTTTATTCCGGAGGACCAAATTAATTTTAATAACGAAAACTTTTTACTGGGCAGGGAAGAAGATATAAAAAGTTTCTTTGTTTATGTTGATTATTTTGACAGTAAGTGGGTTACGGGTAAACCTCAAAACTTTACTTCCCTTCCGGCGAGTGAGGCGGAGGTAAAGACGGGCAAGGCAGAAGTGGAGGTTTTAGCTTTTACCCAGACGGATAAAAAGTACCTGGTTAAAGCGGAGGATGAGGCAACACTGCGTTTTTATACCCACTATTTTCCTGATTGGCAGGTAACGATAGACGGTAAAAGTGCCCCTTTTTCGGTTGAGGAAGATTTCGGTTATATTATTTTGAAGGTCCCCCAAGGTGAACATTCTGTAGAACTTTCTTTTCATGATACGGCTATAAGGGAAGGGTTAGTTCCTGTGGGCTCAAAAAGAGAGAGCCATAGGGTGGAAATATCTACGGTTAGGGAAGTAAGTGAGGCAGACTGGAGAAAGGCCCATGAAGTGGCAGAGATTGTGGCCAGTGCCGGCTTAAGTCCGCATCTTGTGACCAACGCTCTAATAATCGGTCACGATTACCCAGGGAAAGCATTAATTTTAGAAGATATCCCGATGAGCTTGGAGGAAAATAAGGTCGGGGAAGTTGGTTCAAAGGGGGACACTATAATTTCCTGGAGGGTGGAGGAAGCTAAAAAGCGCTTATTGGAAGACGGAAAGACATTTGTTTCGTCGGATACCACCAGTTTGGTGGTAGCAGAAAGGTTACCTGACGTTATCTCGGACACATCTCCTGCAAAGGTAATCAGAATGGCGGTTATAATTAAGAAGGAAGAAGTTGTAGTTCCTCAAATCTACTCCTTTGGACCGCTGCCTCTGGACAAGGCTGCTTGAAATTAGTACAATTCCTTATTGTGAACAGTTACGCTTTAACTTTAGTTTTAAAAACAGACCTGGACGAGAAAGTCCGCAAGGAGCTTTTAGAGTCTGTGACCAAAAAATTTGAAAAGATTGGTAAGACCGACTCCGCTAAAGCTTCGACGGTCAAGGAAGATTTATGGGGGGCAAGGGATTTGGCATATCCTATAAAGCACCAGACTAAAGGTTGGTATGCCCATTACCTTTTTGACGCCGATCCCCAGGTTGCGGCCTCTCTTGACAAGACTTTAAAAATAGAGGAAGATATTTTGCGATACCTTTTAGTAAGGGTTTAGGGTACAGGGTCTAGGGTATAGTTGAAGAGAAAAACACAAAAAATATATGGCTAGTAGATCTTGGAATAGAGTTGAACTAATTGGTAATTTAACCCGCGACCCCGAACTCCGTTTTGTCCCCTCAGGTACTGCAGTTGCCACTTTTGGCTTGGCCACAAACCGCACTTATGTTTCCGAAGGTGAGAAAAAAGAGGAGGTTGATTTCCATAAAGTAGTAGCTTGGGGTAAATTGGCCGAACTTTGCAGCCAATTAATTAAAAAAGGTTCCAGGGTTTTTATCTCCGGAAGGTTACAATATCGGGAATGGGAGCCTCAGGAAGGTGGTAAAAGGAGGGATGCGGAAATTGTCCTGGAAGATTTAATTTTGCTTACCCCTAAAAGTGGTTATGGCCAGGAAGTGGTTGTAGAAGATGTGCATCCCGAAGAGACTAAGCCCCGTCTGCCGGACGAGCAGGCACCTGCTAAGCCTGATGCAGCTCCTGAAAAACCCGACTCGCCTCCGGCGAATGAAACAGAGGAGCCGGAAGAGAAAAATCCAGCAAAAGAAGAGAAGGTCGCAGATGACGAAGACCTGCCATTTTAACCTGGCTCCCTTGTAAAAAGCCTCCTAAACCTGATATAATCTTTCCGCTATGTCCACAGTCCGAAAAGTAAAATCAAAAGCGAATATATCTGATAAAGCAAAGCCTGTTAAAAAAGCAGAAAAAGAGAGTGAAAATTATGGTGATGAGGGTTCAGACCGGAGGGGTGTCCGTACAAAAAAAGCCTGCCATTTTTGTAAGAACTATAAGCCGTGAAATTAAACGCGCCCGCCTCTTGGCGCTTTTGCCGTTTTCCCCGCAAATTTAAGTTAGTGGTAAACTATACCTTAATGCCCAAACTTACGGGACTTTTTGACCACTTTCCTAAACTTAATACCGTAACTGCTGATATGGTTACAGCCTGGCTTGGCGGAAAAGCTGATGCCAAGCTTTTGGAAAACCGGTTAGGCAACAGGATCTTATACCCTTCCGCGATCCCTTGTTCTGCCGAAGATATTAACTTCGACCTGGTGATTTTACGTGAGGCGGTAAAAACCCAACCGCAAGATTTTATAAACCAGAATTTAAGGCTGATTTATATCCCGGAAGAATTTGGACAGTTTTTCCCCGATTTACGTACTTTGGCTGTAGCTTTTGTAGATGCTTTAAAACCCAGGGGCATAACTTCCATTGTACTAAAATCCGCTACCTTGGGATTAAAAAACTTGGGGAGTGTAATAAAGCCCGAGGTAATTTCTCCGTCAGGGACAATTTTAATCCGGATCCATGACCAAAAATATGAGGTTAAGGTGGGGTGTCTTACTGTTATACCTGCCGAGAGCGGCAAAGTAGATATTAATTTCCAGTCCCGGGCGGCAAAGCTTTTGGGGAAAGATAATGCCACTCTAGAAGTTGCCGGGGGGAAATTAGGCCTTTTGGTTGATACCCGGGGATAATATGGATGCTTTATTGGTAAATTCCAGGCTACGGGTTTGCAAGGAACAGGTTTTACATATCCGCAAACGGATGCCTTCTTTGCGGGGGAAAGTGCATGTTGCAGTAGGGCAAGAGGTTTCCCCGGGAGATATTTTAGGGGAGGGTCAGACCCAGGTAGGTTTTAGGACGATCCATTTAACTTCTGAGCTGGGGGTAGACCCCAAACAGGTTGCCCGTCATTTGAAACCAAAAATAGGGCAAACTATTTTTCAGGGGGAGCTTTTGGCAGAGGGAAAATATCTATTTGGGATGAGGAAGAAGTTGATTACTTCTCCTGTTGACGGTGTGGTGGACTGTATTGATGAGGAGAAAGGTAATCTAAGGCTGAAGCTTGTGCCAAAGCCAAGCAAGCTTATAAGCGGGGTTTATGGTGTAGTGGATGCTTTAGATAATAATAAAAATAGTAGGGTCGGCAGGGGATTTAATAAGTTCCAAGCAAATTACAGAAAGTATGCGGGGGTCAATTATAGTCGGGGGTGGGATGGTGCTTCCCGAGGCCTTGCAAAAGTCGGCTGCTTGCGGGGTTGTGGGGATAATTTCCGGGGGGATTAACGCCGGGGATTTTAAGGCGATGGCCGGGGAGGTGGTTAAGACAGTACAACAAGTATGGTCTGATGTGGGGTTAACTATTATGGTTACCGAAGGGTTTGGCGCTATCCCTATCGGAGAGGATATTTTCCCGGTGCTGCAGCAGCATAATGGAAAATATGCTTTCCTGGATGGGCATCAAGCCCGGTTAATATTGCCAATTAATGACCCAAGCAGTATGATTTGTATCCGCAAAACCCGATTACCGGCAAATACATATACCGGAGGTTTGCCGGGAGCGGAAGCGGTAGACCTTAAGGTAGGGATGACAGTACGGGTTGTCTATAGTCCTGCCTTAGGTTTTCAGGGTTTGGTAGAGACGATCGATAAGTCCTTGACCGCGCTTCCTTCCGGGATAAAAAGTTATATGGTAGGAGTTTCGGGGAGGAGGCAAAAGATACAGGTACCATATCAGAACTTGGAAGTGATAGGATAAGAATAAATCAAAAATCAAAGATCAAAAACTATGAAAGATTTTACAGGTAGAATCAAAAGTGCATGCCCTAAAGTTAATTTAGGATCCCTTATTATCATTGTTTTAGTTTTTGTTTTGGGTTGGCAGTTGGGCCACAAGGATTATGCTGTCAGGATAGAAAATTACAAGCCAAATGTTAAGATTACCAACCAACCCCCCCAGGGTAAAAATGTTGATATAGATTTTAAATTGTTTTGGGACACCTGGGATTTAGTCTCCAGCAAATATATAGACAAAAAGGCTATTGACCCGCAAAAGCTTTATTATGGCGCTATCGCCGGGATGGTGGCGGCGGTGGGCGACCCTTACACGGTTTTTTTGCCTCCTCAGGCACAAAAATCTACCAAGGAGCAACTTGGAGGGGCTTTTGAGGGGGTCGGTATCCAATTGGGATATAACAAAGATAAAAGGTTGGTGGTTATAGCCCCATTAAAGGACACTCCTGCCTATAAAGCCGGAGTCTTGGCCGGTGATATTATTTTAGAGATTGATAAGAAAGATGCCACTATTTTATCCCTGCCTGAGGCAGTGAGTTTGATACGCGGACCAAAAGGTTCAACAGTGACGCTCTCCCTTTTACAGGATGGTGAAACTAAGCCGAAGGAGGTTTCTATTGTCCGGGATACAATTATTGTCAAAACCGTTGAATTTGAAGCTAAATCTACTAAATCGGGGAGGAAAATAGGCTATATAAGGCTTTCAGGCTTTGGGGAGAAGACTAAAGGTGAGTGGGATGAGGCTGTAAGCCAGGCTTTGGCAAGCGCCCCCGAAGGGGTAATCGTTGATATCCGCAATAATCCGGGCGGGTTTTTAGATGCGGCTGTTTATGTCTCTTCGGAATGTCGGCCTCAGCGTCCGAAATTTTTGCCGGGGCAATGCAGGATAGGGAAAGGGGGACTTTGGTAGGTTAGCAGTCATTTGGTAAAGGAACAATCCAATCAACTGAGGATTTGGCGGAAGATACTGGTATCCATATTACGACGGCAAAATGGTTAACCCCTGACGGGCATTGGGTGCACAATGTCGGGCTCACACCTGATATTAAGGTAGACCCGGTGGTGGGTGAAGTAGAAGATCCAAAGAAAGACCCGCAAATGGAGAAAGCTTTGGAGATACTGGACAAGTGATATAATTCAAAGTGCATGGAATCTAAAATTTCCCCGTCCCATCCAAAAATATCAACTTTATTTTTGGCAGTTGCCTTAGGGTTACTGGCAGGGATTGGCGTTTTCCAGTTAGCTTCAAAAGGTTATTTACAGGTCCAAAAAGGGTTACCTATGGTCCAGTCTCCCATAGAGCAGAGGACGACAGTTTTAGATGAGGAGAATGTTGTGATAGATGTGGTGGATAAAACTTCATCTTCGGTGGTAGCTATTGGTGCTACAACCCGGACTGTTAATCCTTTTGACCCATTTTCCTTACCCAAAAGCCAAGACTCAACTATCGGCACCGGATTTGTAGTTTCAGGCAAAGGGATTATTGTTACGAACAAACACGTAGTGTCAGAGACAGGTATTAAGTATAACGTTGTCACAAAAGACGGGAAGAAATATGAGATCCGTAAAATTTACCGTGATCCGATTCTGGACTTGGCGATTGTGCAAATTGACGGGGGAGACCTTAAAGCCTTAGAGCTTGGAGATTCCTCAAAGCTTAAGGTGGGCCAAACGGTGATCGCGATAGGTAATGCTTTGGGCAAGTTTACTAATACCGTTAC
>LCEJ01000006.1 GCA_000997105.1 Candidatus Daviesbacteria bacterium GW2011_GWA2_42_7 | reverse complement strand
CGATAGACCCAGAAAGTGTCTTGGATTTTACACCCCAAAAGAGGTATTCTTTAGAGAGCTACAAATGGGAGGGGTTGCGATTCAACCTTGAATGTAGGAGTTAAATATCAAGTTTAGCTCCTTGGCTTCTTGCCATAATGGTTTGGCTTCTTCTTTAAGTTCTGGCAAAGCCATTACAATCATCCTAACAAAGTGCTTTGACTCTCTTGATTCCTTTTTGCAAATTCCAATTTTATGCCTAAAATCTTGTCTGCTTTCAGCATCGTCTGCTTCGCAATAATTTGCACCGGTACTGGTTCCACATTTAACTAATTGTGTAATTAAAGGGTCTGTTATTGGGCCTCTAGGAACTTTCTGACAGAATTTAATTATATTTTCACCAAATTTCGCTGTTCTTTCTTCTAAATCAAACTTTTTGTCATTTTCTCCATTAGTCATTAATTAGGTCAATTAGTAATTAGGTTAATTAGTAATTATCTCGATGTTAATTTCTCAATCTCTTCTAAAGCTGCTTTTCTTTTTGGGTCTTCAAAGTATTTCCTGGCCGGCTCAAGTTTGATGATTAACCACTCGGCCACAGCGTTTTTTAAGTCCTGAGGGTGCAATTTTTTCTCTGCATAGTCTTTTTCTAAGTCTCCATAGAACGTGTAGGTCAAATTCCCTCCCCACTTTTCATCCCTCTTAATTTCCAATTTAGAATCTTGGTCGCAAAAGATTAAATGTTTTACCCAATCCAAAATAGGATTGAAATTCACTTCCCCCTCGGGGCAAAAGGCGTTACTCAATTTTCTTCTTATTTCTTCGGGAGTGTCATGGATAAATATTGCACTGTCCGGTTTGGATTTGCTCATTTTAATTGCCTCAACCGCCGCTTCCCTGTCACCTTCAGGAATTGGCCAGACAGGTGGTTTGAGTAATCCCTGGAGTAAATGGTGATGGATAACCATGGGCTTAGGGAAACCTGTTTCGGAAGCAGTGTCCCGGGCGACAACATGGACATTTCTCTGGTCTGTGCCTGCATGGGAAAGATTGACTCCCAAGGTAAAGATATCGGCTGCCTGCATCGGGGGGTAAATCAACATGGCTGCATCGGAGATTTCTCCCTCCTTGCGTCCCATGATGGTGGTTGAACGCATCATCCGGGCTAGGGTTGTAGCCTTGGAGACTTTAATTACAGCTGACCAATAACCCAAGCCTGACTTTTGGTAGTGTTCACTGCCTAAGACAAACTCGATTTTTTCAATGTCTGCCCCGGCACAAAGGGCGGCTGCTTTTAACCCTTCCTGAAAATACTCCCTTCCCAGTCTTGAAGCGGTCCCTAAAGTGCCATCAAGCTTTTTATTAAGCCAAGTATGCCAGTCGGCTAAAAGGACGGTTGTCTCTACCCCAGCCTTTTGCAAGTCCCTAATCTTAAGCATAGCGTAAAGCCCGGTTCCTAAATGGACTTTTCCGGAAATTTCGAAACCTATGTAGTGTTTTAAAGGGGTTCCGGATTCTATTAAGGACTTTAATTCCTCAGGGGTCAGGGTTTCTTCCAGGTTTCTGGTGATTAGATTAAATTTTTCGTCATTGGTCATAGCTTGATTATACAACACAAATTTTAGGTTGACGCTGTTTTACTTCCTCAGGTACAATAGAGCGTCGGGTAAAAAATATGGAGATTACACTTATTGCAGAACAACTAGGCCGTGTAGGTCCACTCCCTATTACTAATACAATGCTTGTCAGCTGGATGGTGACCGCTGTTTTAGCTGTTTTTGCCCTTCTTGTGGGCAGGAACCTTAAGCTTGTCCCTGCTGGGATGCAGAACTTTGCGGAGTTTATTATTGAGGCTGTTTACCAGATGACAGAAGACATAGCCCAATCAAGGGCAAAAGTATTTTTCCCATATCTTATGACATTCTTCTTATTTATCATTACTGCCAACTGGCTGGGGCTTCTGCCGGGTTTTGGGACAATTGGGGTCAATGAGATTCATGAGGGGAAAGAAGTGTTTGTTCCCTTTTTCCGCTCTATTAATTCTGACTTAAATATGACTTTATCACTTGCTTTAATATCGGTAATTTTAACCCACATCTTTGCAGTGAAATATTTAGGGATATTGGATTACCTGAAGCGTTGGGTGTCACTTAACCCCATCTTTCTTTTTGTGGGAATTTTAGAGATTGTTTCCGAGTTTACCAAGGTAGTCTCGCTTTCTTTCCGATTATTTGGTAATATATTTGCAGGAGAGATAGTTCTATCAACAATGGCAGCTATATTTGCCTTTGTCCTTCCTCTCCCGTTCTATTTTTTAGAAACAATTGTTGGTTTTGTGCAGGCGGCAGTATTTATGATGCTGACGCTTGTTTTTATGAGCTTACTTTCTGAAAAACATACAGAATAATTAAAGATGAAAGGAGGATTATGGAAAGTTTACCAGCTGGTTTAGCTATCGGACTTGGTGCAATAGGCCCCGGTATAGGTATTGGTTTAATTGGTATGAAGGCTGTTGAGGCGATCGGAAGAAATCCCGAGGCTTCTAACAAAATTTTGCCCCCAATGCTTTTAGGAATGGCCTTTGCCGAGGCTATCGCGATTTACGCTTTGGTTATTGCGTTCACTAAATAGTTCATAGTTATTGGTTCATGGTTCATAGAAGAACTTTCTCTGTCCATGAACTATGAACTGTGAACTCATAACTAATCATGGATTTTCTTAATGACTTTGGAGTTAAACCTGTCCTTTTGGCTGCGCAGGCGGTTAACTTTTTTATACTCCTTTTTATCTTAAAGAAGTTCCTCTATAAACCCATCTTGGGGATGCTCGAAAAAAGGAAGGGAGTTATTGCCGAGAGCATGAAAAATGCCGAAGAAATTGAGAAAAAGTTACAAAAGATCAGCGAGGAACGTGAAGAGGCTCTAAGAAAAGCCGGTAAGGAAGCAGAAGAAGTTATCAAAGAGGCAACCCAGGCTGCCGGGCAGATTATCAATGAGGCGCATGTTAAGGCCGGTGAGGATATTAAAAAAATGATTGCTAAATCAGAGGAGGCAATGAAACGGGAGCGGGAAAAGTTACACCAGGAGGTGCGGGAGGAAATTTCCAACCTGGTAGTTTTGGCAATGCAAAAAGTAACCGGCAAAGTAATCTACGGGAAAGATCAAAAAGATTTGATTGATAAATCAATAAAGGAGCTTTAAATGAAGTTAGATGAGCAAAGCTCTCAAATTTATATATGAGGATTGATAAAAGATTGAAGAAGGTTGTAGAAAAATATGCCTTGGCAAGTTTTAATTCCCGGGGTGAGCTTGATACCAAAAAAGCCGAAAGGTTTGTTAGAGATCTTAAATCTCTTTCTGCCCCTCAGGCGATTGCTGCCCTGTCCGAATTTGTAAAAAGGATTAAAACAGAAGTAGGAAAAACAGCCCTTGAGATTACAAGCGCTGTACCCCTTTCCTCCACTCAGGTAAATGAAGTTACTAAAGCTGTAAAGGTAAAACACAATGTAAACGCTGTACAGGCTGGGGTTGATGGCAAACTTTTAGGAGGGGTTAGGGTGAAAATCGGTGATTTGGTGTATGATAATTCCTTGGCCCAAAAAATAGCGGCACTAAAGACGCAATTATATGAGCGATTTAATTAAATCAATAGAGAGTGATATTTTTAACTTAAAAACCAAAGCTGCAAAGCAGAATGTGGGTAAAGTGGTTGAGGTTGGTGACGGTATTGCCAAGATTGAAGGGCTATCGGAGGTCCAGGCATCAGAACTTATTGAATTCCCCGGTGGGGTTTTCGGTTTGGCCCTGAATTTAGAACAATACAGCGTGGGGGCAATTATCCTAGGGGATTTTACCGGGATCCGCGAGGGTGACGAGGTAAAAACTACCGGCAAGTTATTACAAATCCCGGTTGGTGAGGAGATGTTAGGCCGGGTGGTTGATGCCTTAGGGAAACCGATTGATGGCAAAGGACCGATTAAAACAAAGCAGTCTTACCCTGTAGAAAAAGTGGCCTCCGGAGTTATTACCCGCCAGAGCGTCTCAGTCCCCTTGCAGACCGGGATTAAAGCAATTGATGCCATGATCCCGATAGGACGCGGGCAAAGAGAGCTTATTATTGGTGATAGAAATACCGGAAAAACTACCATTGCGGTTGATACGATTATTAACCAAGGGAAGTCGTCAGTCGTCAGTCGTCAGTCGTCAGACAAAAAAGATAAAAGTCTGAAATCTGACAGCGAAGCGAGTCTGAAGACTGAAAGCTCTCCGGTAATTTGCATCTATGTAGCTATTGGCCAAAAATCCTCCAAGATTGCCCAGCTGGTGGCTAAATTGGAAGAGCATGGGGCAATGGACCATACCATTGTGGTATCTGCCTCTGCTTCTGACCCGGCACCTATGCAATACCTTGCCCCCTACTCCGGCACTGCGATTGGTGAATATTTTATGGACCAGGGAAAAGACGCCTTGATTATCTACGACGATTTATCCAAGCACGCTTGGGCTTACCGACAGGTTTCACTTTTACTCCGAAGGCCTTCCGGACGTGAGGCTTACCCGGGAGATGTTTTTTACCTCCACTCCCGGCTTTTGGAAAGGTCGGCCCGGATGAGTAAGCAGAGCTTGCGACTACCTGATGGCAGTCTTAAAGATTTTGGCGGGGGGTCACTAACTTCGCTTCCGATTATTGAAACCCAGGCCGGTGATGTTTCGGCCTATATCCCTACCAATGTTATTTCTATTACCGACGGGCAAATATACCTTGAATCCGACCTTTTCTTTGCCGGGATGAGGCCGGCACTAAATGTCGGGCTTTCCGTTTCCCGGGTCGGCGGATCGGCGCAAAATAAGGCTATGAAAGGTGTAGCCGGAAAGCTTAGGCTGGACCTGGCCCAATTTAGGGAGTTGGCTGCTTTTGCCCAGTTTTCTTCTGATTTAGATCCCGGTACCAAGGCCCAAATTGAAAGAGGAAAAAGGATTACAGAGATTTTAAAACAGCCTCCTTACCAACCGGTGCCTGTTGAAGAACAGATCGCTATCCTTTGGGCAGTGACTCAAGGGTATCTGGATGAGCTACCGGTGGAAAAGGTTAGGGACTTTGAGAATAAATTTATATCCCACTTAAAGCTTAAAGAGAAGGAAATTTTAAAAGAAATTGCCGAAAAAAAGGAACTGGATGAAAAATTAACCAAGAAGCTTGAGAGTGTCACGAAAAAGTTTGTAGAAACATTTAAGAGAGGAGTTAAATAAATTTCTAATTTCTAAACTCTAAATAAGTACCAATGCCAAATTTCTAAATTGGTACATTGGGATTTAATTAGGTAATTAGAAATTAGGTCAATTAGGTTAATTTGACAAGTATATGGCTAGTACACGTGATCTTAGAAGAAGAATAAAATCTGTGAAAAATACATCGCAAATTACCAAAGCGATGCAGATGGTTTCGGCCACTAAAATGCGCCGGGCCCAAAGCCAGGCCCTTTCAGGCAGGCCTTATAGTTCGATCATAAGTTATGCCTTATCCCAAGTATCCGGTAAAATCCATCCGGAAGCCCACAAGCTTTTAATGGCTAATAGCTCAGGTAAGGTCGGGGTTTTAGTTTTTTCAACTGACAAGGGCCTTTGTGGAGCCTTAAATACCAACTTGGTAAGGTTAGTTCAGAGTTCGGAGTTCATAGTTGCAGGTAAAAAAGCAGAAAATATTGTTTTCTATACGGTTGGGAAAAAGGGGCGGGATTTTGTGGTAAGGACCGGAAAAAACCTGGAGGCTGATTTTGAAAGTTTTGAGCATATTGATTTTACCCAGGCCATGAAGTTGCGGAATTTTATGCTTAGGACTTTTGATAACTGTGAAATAGGAGAGGTCTATTTAGTGTATCCGCATTTTGTTTCAACCTTGCGCCAGGAACCGAGACTGGTAAAACTGCTGCCTGTTGACCCAAATGTCATTCGCCAGAATGACAGAGAAGTGGCCGGAATGACAGATGAAGGAAAAACGGGTGAGTTTATCTTTGAACCGGATGCGGACCAGGTTTTAGACTTTGCTTTAACACATTTGGTTGATACCCAAATTTACCAGGCGCTTCTTGAAACCAGGGCCTCTGAACATTCGGCCAGGATGATTGCTATGCAAAATGCAACGGACAATGCTAAAGACCTTGTTTCGGATTTAACACTTACTTATAATCAGGTACGCCAGGGGGCAATTACTAACGAGCTTTTGGAGATAACCTCTGCAGGAGCAGCGTTGGAATGAGAAAGAATGGGACTAGTTAACTAGATACTAGATAATAGTTAAAAAACACTATGTTTTTAAAACTAACTATCTAGCTATCTAATATCTAGCATCTAAATATTATGAATAAAGGAAAAATAGCACAAGTCATATCAGCAGGTCCACTCCTGATAGGATCGGGATGTGGCTCCTCTGATGTAATTTTCGCGATTGATGGAGGTAATAATGAACAAGGGTAATATCGCTCAAATTATTGGAGCAGTAGTAGATGTTCAGTTCGGTAAGGAGTTGCCGGCAATTTACAATGCCTTAGAAGTTCATAGTTTGCAGTTCATGGTTCATAGTAAAGAAGATAACAATGAACTACAAACTAGTAACTCAAAACTGGTGCTGGAAGTACAACAGCACCTTGGTGACGGCTTAGTCCGGGCTGTGGCTATGGCCCCGACTGATGGCTTAGTCCGTGGTATGGAAGTTTTAGATACCGGCTCCCCTATTTCTGTCCCTGTGGGTGAAGAAGTTTTAGGAAGATTGTTTTCTGTCTTAGGCGAAACTATTGATAATAAAGGAGAGGTAAAAACCAAGAAAAGATCACCGATTCACCGGGCTGCTCCTACTTTTGAAGAGCAGGAAACTTCTGCTGAAATTTTAGAAACCGGAATTAAAGTTATTGACCTTATTGCCCCGTTTGTAAAGGGTGGAAAAGTTGGTCTTTTTGGTGGAGCTGGTGTGGGTAAAACAGTTTTAATTCAGGAACTGATCCGTAACATTGCTGCAGAACATGGTGGATACTCGGTATTTACAGGAGTGGGTGAAAGAACACGTGAAGGTAATGATCTTTATAACGAGATGAAAGACTCCGGGGTTATAGAAAAAACGGCCATGGTTTTTGGCCAGATGAATGAGCCTCCCGGAGCTCGTTTACGGGTAGCTTTATCCGGTCTTACTATGGCGGAATACTTCCGTGATGAGCAGGGTAAAGACGTATTACTCTTTATTGATAATATCTTCCGTTTCTCACAGGCAGGTTCAGAGGTATCGGCTTTGTTGGGAAGAATCCCTTCTGCTGTAGGCTACCAGCCCACCTTGGCTACAGAAATGGGAGCTTTACAGGAAAGGATCACCTCTACCAAGAAAGGTTCTATTACTTCGGTGCAGGCAGTTTACGTTCCGGCTGATGATTATACTGATCCTGCTCCGGCGACCACTTTTGCCCACCTTGATTCAACTGCAGCATTGGAGAGAAGCTTGGCCGAGCAAGGCCTCTACCCTGCTGTTGATCCCCTATCTTCCAATTCCAGGGTTTTAGCACCGGAGATTGTCGGGCAGGAACATTATGAGGTGGCTATGGGAGTACAAAAGGTACTTCAGAGATACAAGGAGTTACAGGATATTATTGCCATTTTAGGTATGGAAGAACTTTCAAATGAAGATAAATTAACGGTTTCCCGGGCCAGAAAGATCCAGAGGTTTTTAACCCAGCCATTTTTCGTGGGTGAAGCTTTCACAGGCAGGCCAGGAAAATATGTTTCTGTTAAAGACACTATCAAAGGCTTCAAAGAGATTTTGGATGGTAAACATGACAACAAACCCGAGCAAGCCTTCTACCTCAAAGGCACCATAGAAGAAGTTAAAGCTTAATTTTTTTATCTATCCTAGGGTAAATTGGCTCTCAACTGATTTCTTCTCGTGTACTCTACAAATTCTTCGAATGTTAGATCTATGGGAAAATCGGTAAAAATTTGTTCCATGCTTCTGTAGAAGAAAAGTTTGTCAAAATCTCCTAAACGTAATCTATTATTTGCGGTGAAACACATGGATGTTAAATCGTAATCCTCATGTTCTAATCCTTGATCCATGTGTATTAGTTTTTCTTTAAATACAAGCCATGAGTTGAGCAAGCTGAAATAATCCATGTCTCCTTGTTTTTGTGCTTCCAGTAACTCTGACATGCTAGGTATATTTGCCCACCTATAAGGCCATTGTTTGACTTTGTACTTTTCTCCTTGAGAAAAATCTTCCATGACAATTGCAGTCCTCTCACCATTTTCAGTCAAACAGCCATAAAAGACAGGCAAAGCAGAGGCCAAAAAGGGTTGGTGCTTGGCAATCACAGCGATTCGCGCAAGCTCTAAATCAGATCTTGTTTCCAACTCTTCTCCCTGAATGCTTTCCTTGAGGCCGACATGTATATCATGTCCTAATACTGAAGATGGGTAAGAGCCAATTGCAGTAAACCTTATTGCATGACTCTGCCCTACCTCCCGACCTCTTCTAAAAGCATGGGTATGAAATTGCTCCCCAACTTCTTGCAAAATTAGTTCGTTTCTTTCCAAATAATTCATGGACATGATTATAAATCGAGTGATATATGAAATCAAATGGTAGAAACTAGCTTCCCACTTGACCCTTCGATAAACTCAGGGTCAACCCTGAACGGAGTTGAAGGGTTGACATGTGGGAGCATAAAAAATCCAACCTCGGGTGTTGGATATTTAAGTTGGTTTGGCGTAGTCTGCCATTCCGGTAACATCAATAGCTACTACTGGCTCGTCCCCTACTACCCAGGCATCATGTCCAGGTGGTATAAACGCTGTGTCCCCCGGTTCAAGATCTGTTTCTGTGCCATCATCCATTACAACATGTAACTTTCCTGAAATCTGGTATTGGGTGTGGGGTGCCTGACAGCTTTCGGTCTTGACGATCGGCTTAACACTTTCCGACCATTTCCATCCAGGTTGAAAAGTTGCCTTGCCAAAGGTGATACCGTTTAGTGTCACATTTTCCACTTTTCCCTTATCAAAAGTCCTTGCCTCATCAGGGACACTGAAACTTTTTTTCTGTATCATTTTCTTCACCTCCTACCTTACAAATATCCAACATTTTAACAAGAAGTTACTACTAAGATGGGTAAGAAAATGGAAAGGATAATGAAATTATGCCAAACAAAAAGCCGCTTGCTTGTATTAGCAAACGGCTTTTCTGCCTATTTGTACCAATTACCTATATTTCCGCAGGGTGATATCGCTCCCTGTTTCAAGCCGGTTAATACATACCGTCTTCGGGTAACCAACACTTGACCCTTAGACAGACCAGGGCACATCCCGGTAAAGTGTTGTCGGTCGCCTCAAACGGAAAACCAACAACTAACTATGGCGACCTAAGGTACTGGCGGGTACTGCTACTTTGGCCACCTGGCCCTACTATCCACCCGCTATGGGACTTAGGTAAATTATACTCATGTTTTTGGAAAGATTGTCAATACTTATTGATTCTCTCCTTGGGTTTGGGTATTATCTACGGATGGCTAAAATTGTTTTGGGGGTTTGTGCCCATCCTGACGATCTGGAGTTTGGGTGTGGAGGATCTATTGCCAAGTGGGTTAGCGAGGGCGCTACTGCCTATTTTCTGGTCCTTACGGATGGGTCCAAAGGCTCGGAAGACCCCAATATTACACCGGAGGAGCTTAAAGTTATTAGGCGGAGTGAGCAGGAAGAGGCGGCGAAAATATTGGGGGTAAAGGAAAATTTCTTCCTGGATTATATAGACGGTGAGCTGGAAAATAATCTGGAGCTTAGAAAGAAGATTGTCCGGGTTATAAGGCAAATCAAGCCTGATGTGGTAATTACGATGGACCCCTCTTTTTTATATGACGCAAAGATGGGCTTTATTAACCACCCGGACCATAGGGCTTGTGGCCAGGCTACTTTGGACGCCATTTTCCCCTTTGCCAGAAATGCCAAAACCTTTCCTGAGCTTTTAGAAGAGGGGCTCTTTTCGCATAACGTTAAAGAAGTATTGCTGGTTAACTTTCAGAATATGAACTATTTTGTAGATATTACGGATGAGATGGAAACTAAGCTCGAGGCGATACTGGCTCACAAAAGCCAGGTAGACAATCCGGAAGAGATTCAAGGGTTTATGCGTAAAGCAGGCAAAATGCTCGGTAAGAAGATTAATGTGGAGTATGCTGAGGGGTTTGTGAAAATTAATCCTAATTAGATTTTTTCAAAATTCCCATCAAGGTGGAGGTAATAGGAATCTACTTCCATTTCAGGAGAATTTTCCTTGATCCTGGTTGCAGTGTTTTTTAGGTCTTCGGCATGTTTTTCATCTGTCCCTTCTTCCCCATAAGCTCCACAGTCTTCATGGTTTATCAAGACAACTCTTTTAATGTGGTGTAGTCGGTGGGAAATTTCTATCTGTTGCATCAAAAAATCCAGATTGAATACTCCTCCGGCAAAAGCTATCCGGTCATATGTCCGGGGCTGGAAATTATCCGCAATCCATTTGTTGATAAACGGTTGGAACCTAAAATCAATGCATGTAACTATGGCTGCATCACAGGAATGTCCAATCATATTAAGGGGTTAACGTTCTGCAAAGGGTTTAGAATTTTGCCCGAGGTCTTGGTCTGCCTGTTTTTTAAATTCCTCAGCTTGTTTGGTAGTTGCAGTTGCTGTAGCTTCTGCTGCGTTCCTGTTGTTCATATTCTGTCCATACTGTACACCCTTTTGCTCTGATGCAGTATTCCCGCATGCTACCGAGCCTAAAAGCCCAATTGCACAAGCTAACCTTAAGAGCGGATTATTTTTTTTAACAGGACCTTCTCCTTCAGGACTATCCATATTTTTTATACTACACAAACTTTACCGGTGAGTCAAATTTGTTTAGTCATATTTGTTTGAGTAGCTATTGGCAGTACCAATAACTGTTTTAATCTGGTTTTCATTCGGGTTCCACTTACCCAGCGTAAATTCCCGGATTATTGCCGCAAAGTCTTCGAGGCCTCTTAAATAACCCTCACGATAGAGGTTTTCACCCTTTTCTCCTTTGCCAACATATTGGCTTCGGGCCAGGAACACCCAGGACGCGATCACAGCCCAGGAGGGGTGGAAGATATTTAAAGTTTCCCATACACTTTCAAACAAATTCATCATCTCAAGGACTGCCCCAGGCATAAATTGGGGCCCAATTGCTCCGCCACTTATGTTGCCCGGTGTCCAGACAGAGCCTGGAATGTTGGCAGCAACATAATTCAATCCGGTAATCTTACTGGTCCTTTCAGCTATTTCTTGCAGTTGTTCTTGTGCGCTTTGGGAATATGTTGACTTAAGCTCTTCCAGAGCTATCCCGTTACCAATATTAACAAATCCCCCGGTTTCATAATTCATCAACATAGCCATCCCTCCTCTGTTCATCATCAGGCGGCCGGCGTTGATATTTTTCATTATTTCCTTGGGATTTTTGTCAGGGTTATCTTTTATGGCTCGGACTTCTTCCCTGATATCTTCCGGTAAATTCATGAACCTATTGTCCTCAAAAAGATCCGGCCGGAAATCTTTAATAGACTTATCAATTAGTTTTTGAATGACTTTTTCAGCGATCTTATAGGTATCAAGGCATATCCCTAAAACTTCTACAGGCACATTTTCCTTCCTTGCCCAGGCAATAAGATCGGGATCAAGCTTAGTAAGTTTTTCCCTAACCTTAGGATCGGTTGAATTTTGCCTGAGATTATAACGTTGCCCTAAAAGCTTCCCTCTTTCACTGGGGTTAGCAAGAACCCAGAGGCCACGGTCAACCTGTTCCAAAGTTTTTGCCCTGGCAGAATAAACTGTCTCGGCCTGTTTCCTCCTCTTGTTATTTGGAGGTAATGATAAAATCCAGTTTAGAAGAGGTATATCCCCTAAGGATTCAGGGTCAACGGCTTTTTCGGGGGTGGAGGTTGGGGTTGGGGGTTTAGGGGTAGAGGTTGGGTTTGGTTTGGAGGCTTGTGGCTCTATCGCCTTACCTTTTTTCTGTCCATCCATGATAGTAGTCCAACCTAACATTCCTGTAAGTGCAGTTACGAGTCCGCCTACTACTACAGTTTTCATAAAGTCTCTCCGGTATAATCCACCTCTTTGATCAGAAAATAGATCTCTTTTTGGAGTGTCTTCTGGGGTGGGTTGTGGTGTTTCTTCAGGGGTTAGCCTTGGTTTAAAGATCTTAAAAAGATTTCTTTTAGCCGGATCCGGTGCTTGATTCTCAGGGTTGTCCTCCATATTTAGCCTTGCAACATTAACTTTAAAAAGTTAGAATCTAAAGGTGAGTCAATTACATCTTAAAGTTGTTACCCCGGAAAAAGCAATATTTGATAGTGAGGCAGAGATGGTTTCTGTCAAAACCCTGGATGGCGAGATAGGAATCCTCCCCCATCACATAAATCTAATGGCCCAGGTTGTCCCCGGTGAGCTTCGGATCAAAAAAGGCAATGAGGTAATCCATATGGCTGTAGGCTCCGGGTTATTACAGATGGCAAACAATACTTTAGTTATAGCCACAGACCTAGCCTTAAAACCGGAAGAAATTAATGAGCCTGAGGTAGAAGAGGCAAGGAAACGTGCCCAGGATGCTTTGGAACAAACTTTGACTGATGAGGAATATGCCGTAGCACTGACAATGCTTGAGAAAACCTCCGCCCAGCTTAAAGTCAAAAGAAGACACCATTTAAAAGTTTAATATTTTACAGACTTTTTTGGACCGGACATGGTAAACTAAAAAGGTGGATATACTGCTCCATAACGTTACCACCTGGATGCCTTTGAATGTTGCCCTGGCACTTTTAGGTGTAATATTTGGTTTCCTGCTATTAAAGTCAAAAACACCGCCCTTAAGGATAATTTTTTTTATTTTATGGTTTCTTTTTGTACCCAATACTATTTACCTTTTGACTGACCTTCAATACTTTCCCGAGCAGGTGGTAAAACTTGAGTTTCAATATCAAATTTTACTGGTAGGCCAATACCTTTTAATTTTTCTTTTAGGGATTACTACTTCTTTGGGGAAGATCCAAAGGGTCTCTTCCTGGGAGGTATTTACAAATCCCAAAGAGACAATTACTGGGATTTTAGCAACCCTTAACTCTTCGGAGGTTATGCTTTTTGTTATCCTTTTCGGGGTTGCCACAAGCGCCCTCTATTTTTCCTTCCGAAAACTCTTTAAGTTTGTCTGATATTTAAAGTGCACTCATGGGTAAAAAATTTCTGGGATCAAAACGTGCCCGGGCTAAAAGGGATTGAAAAGACTCTGATGACTGATCTAAAGGGCTTTTCATAACAGGGGTATATTGTCTGCTACCCCTCTCCACCCCTTGCGCTTTAAGGAAACATTCATAAATAATTTCTGGTGAAATATTGTCCTGTAAAGCTAGCCAGCAAGTGAAAAAGCTGTTAATGATCAGGTATGACTTTTCTTTTTCTCCTGAAACTCTTCTAAAGAATGGCTCTAAATAAAGCGGGACATCTACTATGCCATAACTTTCTGACCCATCTTTCTTTCTTAGGTCTGAGCTCACACATTCCAAGTGGGAGCACGTAAACTTAGTAGAAATCTGTACTTGACGTTATCTGCTATACTAATACTCTCCTGCCCATAATAATGAAAGAAGGAAATTTTCCTCAGTTAACCCAATATCTGGAAAGCCTAAAAGTTTCCGAAGACAAAGAATCTGAATCACAAGCGGCGCAACTAGCAAGAATAAAGTTTGAGGAAGAAGAGAAAAAACGGCGGGCTGAATTTGAATTTTTGAGTTGTTCACCCTTAATCAGGTATTTGAAGGAAGCGGTGTTAATGCTTTCTGAGAGCAGTGTTTATTGGAGGAAAAAGAATGAAGTGTTTGGTTGGACATATTCAGATGAAGTATACATTGGAATCACCAATCCGAAAGTTGCCCCTCCTGATTATCCTGTTAATTTAAGGTTGGCATGGGAGATTAGTAACTATTTTGATCCGGATAGATCAAGCTTATATAGATGGAAAGAGGTTAATATTTCTGTTTGGAGAGACTCTTCAGGGGAAATTGGAGGCTGCAGATTTAACGTAAATAAGGAAGACCAGGAATTAGCCAGGTTGTCCACATTTACGTTATATTCTGAAATGATAAAAGAATACTTAGACCGATCATTGGTAAACCCTATTTTATCAAAAGAAAATTATGTAGAAGGAATTTCATCGCCTATCACCGCATACAGGAAGAAAATACTCTCCATTAACGGTTCTTATTCCATTTAACTTGCCTTTTTTGGGTTCAAAAAGTAAAATTATATGGTTCGTATAACCTGAGGTGGCAGAGTGGCCAATTGCAACAGACTGTAAATCTGTCGGGATTTCCCTTCGGAGGTTCGAATCCTCCCCTCAGGACTTAAGAGGTTGACTTGATAGGAACTATAAGATAAAATCTGAAAATCTATGGCGGAACTTATCTTACCTAAAGGTTTAAAAAAAGAATATGGCGGATTGTTTGTGCAAAATGGATATAGAGCGTCTATAGAATTTGATGCTATTTTACCAGGTGATTTGCTAACTTCAAGGTCAAGACCTAGTTTTTATTTTGTTAATGGAAGAGGAAGAGATCAAATTTTTGGTTGGCACTTTAGTATGGTAGATCGTTCTTCGTGGGGTGGATGGGGAATTGATGGAAAAGACTATTCCCCTAGAAATTTTGACAGAATTGCCCCAACTTTGGTTATTCCTATCTTAGAATATTACAGACACAGTTTAGCTCTTCATAACCTCCAAGAAGGTCTATGTAAAGTAATATAAGTTGAGGCTTATCTTCCCACCTGATATACTTATCCCAAATGGCTTTTAAGCGCATTAAGAACCACACTGTCTACTCTGGTCACTCCACAGGTTTCCGGCATTCTTTAAGAAGGGCAAAATTTCTATCCCGCTTCTCTACCCTGATGCTTACTATGATATTAGGAGGGATTGCCGTTTTAATTTTAGTTATTGTAGTCTTTGCTACCCAAGTGCCTTCCCCCCGAGAGCTTACCAGCCGGGAAATGGCGCAGGCTACCAAAATTTATGACCGTAATGGTGAGCTGCTCTATGATATCTTTAAAGACCAAAACAGGACCCCTGTTAAGCTTTCCGAGGTTCCCCTGGTAGTAAAACAGGCCACAATTGCTATTGAAGATAAGGATTTTTATAAACACCAGGGTTTTTCCCCTTTAGGCATTACCCGCTCTGTTTTTGACCTTATTATCAGCAGGAAGGTAGAAGGGGGCGGTTCTACCTTAACCCAGCAGCTTGTCAAAAATGCCCTTCTTTCCGGTGAGAGGACTTTGACCCGTAAACTTAAAGAGTTTATTTTAGCTATCCAGGTGGAACGGGCTTACGGTAAGGACCAAATTTTGGAGATGTACTTGAATGAAATCCCTTATGGGGGTACGGCTTACGGTATTGAGGCTGCTGCAAACCTCTATTTCGGCAAGCATGCCAAAGACTTGGATTTGGCAGAAAGCTCGCTTTTGGCCGGCCTTCCCCAACGCCCCTCTGTTTACTCTCCTTATGGCACACATCCCGAGCTTTCCAAAGAACGCCAGGTGGAAGTGTTACGCCGGATGACGGAAGACGGGTATATTACCAAGCAGCAGGCCGAAGAAGCAAAAAATAAAGAGCTTACATACCGCACAAAGCAAAATGAGGTTGGTTTTAAGGCTCCGCACTTTGTTTTATATGTCAAGCAAAAATTAATTGAGCAGTTTGGGGATAAACTAGTAGAACAAGGGGGATTGAAGGTTACGACCACCTTGGATTATAAATTACATGAGGAGTCGCAAAAAGTTGTCAAAGACGAGGTCTCAAAACTTAAAAATTATAAGGTTGGTAATGCGGCGGCAGTTGTTTTAGACCCTAAAAACGGCCAGATTTTAGCTATGGTTGGCAGTAAAGATTATTTTGCCGATTCGGAACCTGAAAATTGTTCTGAAGGGGAGAGTTGTGTTTTTGAAGCAAATGTTAATGCTACTTTAAGCTTGCGCCAACCGGGGTCGGCGACAAAACCTATTACATATTCTGCCGCACTGCAGAAAGGTTATACAGCCTCGACTGTTTTGGTTGATGTTAAGACCGAATTTCCCGGCGGTGACCAGCCTGCCTATATTCCTGTAAACTATGACGGCCAATTCCGTGGCCCTGTCCAGGTCCGTTATGCTTTGGGGAATTCATACAATATTCCGGCGGTTAAAACGCTCGCTTTAACAGGGGTAAAAAATGTTATGGAGTTAGGTTACAGAATGGGCCTTTCTACTTGGGAGCCGACAACAGAGAATATTAACAACGCCGGCCTTTCCTTAACTTTAGGAGGAAGGGAGGTCAGGCTTTTGGACCTTACTTCCGCTTTTGGCGTATTGGCCAACAGTGGGGTTAAACAGGATCCGGTCTCTATTTTGAAGGTGTCAGATGCCAAGGATAAGACCTTATATGAATACCGGCAATCTGACGGTACCAGGATTTTTGAGGAAGGGATTGCTTTTATTATCTCCAATATTTTATCCGATAACGGTGCCCGCTCGGCTGCTTTTGGCACAAACTCAGTTTTAAACATCTCAGGTAAGACTGTCTCTGTAAAAACCGGTACAACTGATGAGAAAAAGGACAATTGGACTATTGGGTATACACCTTCGGTGGTGGTGGGTGTTTGGGTTGGTAATAATAATAATGCTGTCATGAACCCGGCTATTGCCTCCGGTATTACAGGCGCCTCCCCTATCTGGCAGAAAATTATGATAGCGGCTTTAAAAGGGAAGGATGATGAGAAGCCGGAGGCACCGGGAAACGTTTCATATGTAGAAGTTGACGGCTTGATGGGAGGGAAACCCAGGGATGGTTCGCCTACCCGGCGGGAATATTATATTAAAGGTACCGAGCCCAGTTCGGCGTCTTCTGTGTACCGATAAATGGCAGGAGGGTGTAGATAAATGGGTTTTGACTGCCCCTGACGGACGGTTTGTTGGAGCAACAAAAGGATGTAGCGGGATCCCGGGATTTTCTGATGCCGGGTCATCAGGAGGTGTAATCTCTATTTCCAATGTAAATAACGGGGCAAATGTGCCGCGGATTTTTGATGTTTTAGCCAATACAAATTCTTCAAACGGAGTAAAAAAGGTAACCTGGACGGTTGATGGTGCGCAAAAGGCAACCCAAACTTCCGGGCCATATTCCCTGCATGTGGAATTTTCCCAGGGTGATAAAGGGTCACACACAATAACGGCAACTTTGGAAGATAATAATGGGGCAAACTTTTCAACCTCTATCGGGGTAACAGTAAGCTTGTAAGCAGTATTTCCAGTATCGCCACCCTTTTGTCTATTCCTAACTTGTCGGTAATTCTTGGGTGAACCTCGGCAATTTTGCCGATTTGTTGGCCGTCTTTTTCTAAAACAGCATGCCTGGTTGGATGGAAAAGCTCTTGTCTCTTGGACTCACCTCCGAGGTTAAGATGAGAAGTTGCTAGGTTCAAACCTCGGAGGTGTGAGCCTAGGCTTTGGAAAATTTGATAAAGCTCCTGGGTAGGATTGTCTGTATCGTTAAGTAAGGCAATGGCCAGCTTGTATTCTTCCTGGATCTCCCCTGATTTAGTTGTCTGATAAGTCTTGCCAATTTCAAAAATAGCTATATCCTCAAACCCTTGCCGGATATTTTTAGCCACGGTTTCCACCAAATTTGGCCAAAGATGGGTTCTTAAATACTCGGTTTCGGAAGAGATGGGATTGGCAACACGAATTAAATTTTCAATTTCTAATTTTAAATTTTCAATTACTTTGGTGGAATAAAAAGAATAAGTTTGAACTTCGGTCAGCCCCAGCTCTGCCAGTCTAGTTTTGAGGCTATAGATTAAGTCAAACAGGGACTGGTCAATTTTTTCCGGCAACGCTCCCCCAAGTTCTTTAGCCGGAATTTTCTCATAGCCGTACATCCTGGCCACTTCCTCAATTAAATCTTCCTCTATCCCAATATCCATCCTCCAATAAGGGATAGTCACCTCCCATGCTTGCAAGGCCAGGCCTTGCGCTGCAAGGCCAGGCCTTGCGGAGGCGTGGAAGCGGAGTTTTTCAAGGTAGGAGATAGTATCCTCGGGTTTGATTTCAATGCCAATTAGGGAATTTACCTTTTGTTGGGTTAAGGGTACATTTTTGGTTTCTTCCTCCAAGTTGTCTGTGATGGAAATTGCCTCGAGCTTACCTCCCAATCCCTGGTACATACGTATTAACGCGTCTAAAGCCTGTAAAGCCCTAACCTTGGTTAAACCGTGCTGGAATCTCTTGCTTGCTTCTGATGGCAGGTTATGTCTTTGGGCTGTTTTTCGGATGGTTCCGGGGTCAAAAATGGCCACTTCTAAAAGTATAGAGGTTGTAGAATCTGTAACCTCAGAGTCCTTGCCTCCCATGACACCAGCCAGTCCCAGCGGTTTCAGTGAGTCGGTAATCAGCAGGTCAGCAGAAGACAACTGTCTTATTTTATTATCCAAAGTCAGCAGGGTTTCCCCTTCTTTGGCAGTTCGGACTATTATAGATTCATCTTGTACGACTGCGGCGTCAAAAGCATGGGAAGGCTGGCCGTATTCCAGCATTACCAAGTTGGTTACATCAGCCACGTTATTTATTGACCTTATACCGCAATCCTCAAGTTTTTTAACCCACTCTGGTGATGAGGGGCCAACCTTTAACCCACTGATTTTGGCAATACAATACAGTGGGGCAAGCTGGGTGTTTTCCACTTTCACCTGTGCTTCCGGTAAGTCCTTGCCGGTCCAGGCAAAGGTGGATGAATAAGGTTCAGTAAAGGTAACTTCAGAATCCGTAATGGCAGCTATCTCATAAGCTACTCCCCTCATGGATAAAAGGTCGGCTCGGTTGTAGCCTTTCATATCCAGTTCGATAAAATCTTCTGTTACTTCTTTTGTGCCAATGGTGTGAAGGGGTAAAAGGCGTACAACCTCCTCTACGGGAACTTTTAAATCAACTAATTCTTTTAACCAAGTTATTGATACTTTCATATTTTCTCTCTTGTCATGCTGGCTTGACCAGCATCTTTCTTTGATTCTGGACGCGCTTCGCTTGCCAGAATGACATTAAAATTTCTCCAAAAATTTTAAATCGCCGCTTAAAAACTCCCGTAAATCGGCTATTCCGTATTTGAGCATGATTAGCCTTTCCGGTCCAAAGCCCCAGGCTATGCCGCTATATTCACTAGGATTGATTCCGCCATTTTGGAGTACTGTGGGATGAATCATTCCCGCTCCGGCCAGTTCCAACCACCCTACTCCTCCGCAGATCCGGCAACCTTTACCTTTGCAAAAAACGCATTCTCCCTCTACCCCCGCTCCGGGTTCAACAAAAGGAAAATATTTGGGGCGCAGCCTGGTTTTAATTTCTGGGCCAAAGATGGCCTTAAGGAATGTTTCGGACAAATATTGTAAGTTGGTCATAGAAACTCTTTTGTCTACATAAACAATCTCAAATTGTTCGAAAGTATGATTATGTCTGGCATCAACTGCTTCATAACGGAAACATCGCCCTAAACTCATCATTCTTAGAGGTGTTTTTATATCCCGCATAGCCCTGATTTGGGCATTTGAGGTATGAGTTCTTAAAAGGAGCTTGCCTGGCTGAATTCCACTGTTTTTTGAATCAATATACAAAGTGTCCCATAAATCCCGGGCCGGATGTTCGGCCGGAATGTTTAGCAGTTCGAAGTTGTACTCATCAGTGTCAACATGCGGAGCATCAAATTGCTGAAAACCTAATTTATCAAACAGGTCAATAATCTCTTTTTCAAACTGGGTTATAGGGTGCAGGTGGCCTTTCCGGGGTTTAACCTCAACAGGCTGAAGGTCCAAGCCCTCCCCGGTTAACTCTGCATAACCCACCTCTCTTATCTCTTCCCGCCTTTTTTCTATGGCAGACTCTAGTTCGGTTTTAACAGCGTTAAATAATGGCCCGATTTTTTGTTTCTCGGAAGGTGTGAGTTTGGAAAATTCCTTGGGAAGCAAGGTAATCTCCCCGTTTTTACCAAAAAGCGCCAAAAAAATATCATCAAGCTCTTTTAAGGTTTTTGCCCGGCTTATTTTATCTAAATAATCCTTTTTGATTTGGGAAATACTACTTTCCATCCTGGGTTCAATTCTAGCATATCAAGGAGTTTAGCCCAAGACTGACAATTAGAGTAGCAGGAATATGTTAGATGTTTTGTTTATGTCTATCGTCTATTCTATTTATAGTAAGAATAGTAAGAATATCTAAGAGGCCGCTAACGTAACCTAATACTTCACCCGTGTCGCCTCCGGCAGTATTTTTGTCGGTAGTATTTTTAAACGAATTGATTCCACGGGCCAAGTGCGGTTCTGCAGTGGTAAGCCTCTGCTCTAGTCCAGCTAGAACTGTTTCATAACCCGGACCACCCGATCGTTTTATTTCAGAAATGTCTTGTAGCTGCTTATTCAAAAGTTTACCAACATCTATATGGGTAATTTCAGGTAAGTTAATAGCTAATCTCTTAGCTTGCTCTTTAAGCATTAAATAAGCGTAAATAAATCCCTCCTCGTAGCTCTTTCTAAAGTTAGGAAATTTTCTACTGATGATGGAGGTAACTTTTACGTCATGTAGCTCTTGTAAGGCAGGATATTTGGCTATTTCCTCTGCTGCTTGTCTATAAATGCTGCCATCATCATCATTTGCAAGTAGGATTAAAATTTCCTGAACTACTTCAGGTGATATAGGGAGTATTGGTGGTTGGCTTGAACCTTCTTGGCCTCTTTCCATACCGCGAATTGTACTATATGTTTGCTGGGAAGTCAACAACTATGAGCTATAAACTTTTACTCAGTGGCTTTGGTGATAACTTTTTTGAAGGCTTCCAGGTCGTGGGCGGCAAGTTCTGCCAGGATCTTACGGTTTAATAAAATATTTTTGGCCTTGAGGGCTGGGATAAATTTGGAATAGGATAACCCTTCATTTCTTAGGGCAATTCCCATCTGGGTGATCCAAAGTTTTCTCATGTCGCGTCTTTTTTGTTTCCTGCCGGCAAAAGCATACTCACCTGCATGAAGGCTCGCCTCTTTAGCTTGTTTTACCAGCTTGCTTCGGCCACCCCTGTAACCTTTGGTCAGCTTCAGTAATTTTTTATGTTTTTGGTGGGCGGTAACACCGCGTTTTACTCTTGCCATTTTATCCTTTAATGGAAAGCATCCTCCGGATGCTTCTTACAATAGTGCTGCTTACTTCAATAGGTACCCTATGACGCCTTAAAGCCTGTTTGCTTTTATGGCGCCTTAGATGGCCGGAACGGAGCTGGTGGCTCCGCATAATCTTTCCGGTTCCGGTAACCTTTATTTTTTTCGATAATATTTTTTTAGTCTTGACTTTCGGCATTTGTTTTTCCCTTTGCTTGTCCAATAATAGTAGTTAAATTTCTACCTTCAAATTTTGTTTCTCTTTCGATCCCTATTCTATCTCCAAAATACTCCAGGGCTTTTCGTACTACCTGGTGTCCTACCTCGGGATGGGCCATCTCCCTGCCTTTAAACTTAACAGTAAGCTTTACCTTGTCCCCTTTCTCAATAAACTCCTCGGCTCTCTTAAGCCTTACCTTTAGGTCATGCTCGGCAATTCTTGGTGAAAGCCAAATTTCTTTAAGCTCCACATCTTTTGCATGCTTTTTGGCAGCCTGTTCCCTCTTCTCCTCTTTATACCTGAACTTTTCAAATTCTGTAATCCTTGCAACCGGAGGGTTGATGTTTGGCGCCACTTCCACCAAATCAAGCTCCCGTTCCCGGGCTTTTTGTAGAGCTTCCTCACGACTAATAACCCCAAGCTGTGTGCCGTCAGCATCGATTACACGAAGCTGCGGCGCCTGGATCCGGTCGTTTACCCTGAAATATTTAATTGTTAGGCTTCCTCCATTTTTGTTAGAAATAAGACACGTTTAACGCGGCTCATTCGACCACAAATATTAACATAGCTAGGATCTAGATTCAATATCCTCTTTTACTTTATCAATAAACTCTTTAATTTTTATAGCCCTCAGATTTCCCCCCTCTCTGGTTCTTACAGCAACGGTCTTTTCTTTTTCTTCCCTATCCCCTACTATTAACATATAAGGAATTTTTTGCATTTGGGCATCACGAATTTTGGCTTGCATTGTTTCAGCTCTCTCATCAAGCTCAACTCTAATATTTGCAGTTAAAAGTTGATCGAGTACATTTTGTCCATATTTATTATGCCTTTCGGCAATGGGTATAATTTGTACCTGGACAGGAGAAAGCCAGACAGGAAAGGCACCTTTGTACTTTTCAATCAAGAAAGCCATGGTCCTTTCTATTGCCCCTATAGAGGAGCGGTGTATTACAACTACTTCTTGTTCTTTGCCATCCTTATCGGTATAAGTTAAATTAAACCTTTTGGGCATAACAAAGTCGTACTGCACAGTAAAAGCGGTCTCTTCTTTACCACTAACATTTTTAATTTGGATATCAATTTTTGGGCCATAAAAAGCTGCTTCGTTAGGGGCTTCGAAAAATGGTGCTTTTGCTTCAGTCAAAACTTCCCGTAGGGTATTCTCGGCTGTTTCCCAAGCCTTGTCATCTTTGTAATATTTTTTATCATCTTTTCTATCCCCTAGTGATAACCTGTATCTATAATCCTGTCCCTTAACAAATCCCAGGACCTTATTGGCGTAATCGATAAGGTTCAAGACTTCCAGGATTGTTGCCTTGGCTTGTTCAACTGTGCAAAAGATGTGGGCATCTGCAAGACAAAACATCCTTACTCTGGTGAGACCGCTTAACTCTCCGCTTTTTTCATAGCGAAATTGAGGAGATAACTCTGCCAATTTGAGAGGAAGATCTTTGTAACTTTGTGGCTGTGACTTGTACAACATAAAATGATGAGGACAAGTCATCGGACGTAAGATCAGTTCCTCCTCGTCAATCCTCATCGGTGGGTACATTGTGTTTGCGTAGTAGGGGTAGTGGCCGGAAACTTTATACAATTCGGTTTTGGCAAGCGGTGGTGTTACAACATGTTGGTATCCCCTCTTAATTTCTTCATCAACTACAAAGCGTTCCAATTCCCGTCTGATGGTTGCACCTTTGGCGGTAAAAAGAGGCAGCCCTTTGCCTACCAAATCTGAAAAAACAAATAACCCCAGGTCTTTGCCTATTTTCCTGTGGTCTCTATTTTTTGCTTCCTCGAGTTGTTTTAGGTATTCATCAAGCTCTTCCTGGGTTGGGAAGCAGGTTCCGTAGATTCTGGTTAACATTTTGTTTTTTTCATCTCCCCGCCAATAGGCTCCGGCAATGGATAAAAGCTTAAAGGCTTTAATTTCCTGAAAAGGCTTTTCAATATGTCCCCCGCGGCACAAATCCTCAAAATCTCCACTTCTATAAATCATAATTGGTTCATCTTTTTGGGCCAGCTCCTCAATGAGCTCTAACTTATAAGGGTTTTTGGCAAATTTTTCCTTGGCCTCGTAAAGGGAGATTTCTTTACCCTCAATACTCCCCCATTTCTGGACAAGTTTGGCCATCTCTGCCTCAATTTTAGGTAAATCTTCTTCGGAGATAGGTTTTGAAAATTCAAAGTCATAATAAAAGCCGTTCTCAATTACCGGCCCGATGGTGGGCTTGGCTGATGGATACAACTTAACCACGGCAGCGGCTAAAAGATGAGCACAGCTGTGCCTTAAATTGTTCAAGTATTCTTGGCTTACTTTACTCATATTTCCTTTAATATAACAGAAATGAACTATAGGAAGCTATAAGGAGAGTGCTTTTTCAATGGCGGCAATATTACCCGGTAAAACCTGCGGCGGGTTGGCAAAATCCTTTGGGCTGCCTTTTAGATGGTGTGTAATACCGGAAGCGGCAAATTTAATACCACTGGCGGTCCCGATAGTGACCACGACCTCATCTTCCTTAATAAACCTATCTCCCCGGGCCTGAAGCACTCCATCCAGTGCCACTGCCGTTTGGGGGCAGATATTGGCCCCGGCCATCATAAAACGTGCCCTGGTCCTTTGGATAGACTCCTCCGGGACATCATAAAACTTGATTTTAAAATTACCGTAAAGTTTTTTAATCCTGGGAAAGCTGACCGGATCCTGAATATTGGAAGTCTGTCAATTAACCCCCGCTCTTTCATCCGAAGAAGCGATATAAGCAGGGCTGTTAAGTTGCCGCCGTTGCCTGCCGGAACTGCGATCCAATCCGGGGTTTTCCATCTTAAGTCGTGGCAAATCTCCAGGGCAATTGTTTCCTGTCCTGCTACCCGGAATGCGTTTTTGGAGTTTAATAAGACTATCTCAGGGTGTGCATCACAAAACTCCTGGATTAACTTCATGCATCCGTCAAATCCCTGGGGGTGTTTTATGGAAAGTACCTTGGCACCATGGGCCATAGCCTGGAAAAGCTGTTCGGGTGAGACCTTCTCGTGGGGAAGGAATACCAAGCAGGTTAGTTTGTCCCGGACATAGCCGCTATAAACGGCTGCCGAGGCAGATGTATCTCCGGTGCTGGCACAGGCAACATATCGGATATTTAAGTTAGGGTACCAAGCCTGGAGCCTGATTGCCTCAGAAATTGCTACCGACATCCCGCGGTCCTTAAAGCTTTCCGAAGGAAGCTGCCCCTCCATTTTTATGAGCAGGTTTTTAAGCCCGATCTGTTTTTTAAGCCAATCGGGGATTTCAAAAAGGTCGGTAAAGCCCTCATGTAAAGATACTGCCATCTCTTTAGGGAAGCCGGGGAGGATATGTGGCAGCCACATAAAAACCCCGCTGCCATACGGATATTCGTCTCCCTTTTTGCTGAATCTTAAATTATCAAAAAACTGCCGCGCTATCTTTCCCCGCCCGACTGTTTTATCAATCCAGGCCTCGTCCCGTTCCACCAAAAGCAGGTTGCCGCATTTTGGGCAAGTATAGTAAAACTTCTCGGGTGAAATTTTAGCGTCACAAGCGATACATTTTTGCCAATAGTATACTTTTTTCATATATCTTGGCTGATATTAACCTTGAGGGGGTCAAAAGTCAAAATGCGGTTTAAAAACCGTTTTGGATGCGGGTGACGAATTGTCTTAAAGGCCCGATCTCCTGCATCTCGATAATAAGCCTTCCAGGAATCATTTTTTTAACTTTGCCTAGGGTCAAGCCGATTATTTTGGAAATAAGGGTTTTTGGGGGTAGGTTTAAGTTCTGCCAGAGAATTTGACGTTTATGGGTGGGATGAGGCTTAAAACGATATTGGAACTTCCCGGGTTTTTCTCCCAGGACTACTATTTTGGACAAATCCCCCTGCCCAATCCTGTTATCATCCATAAGTTTTAAGTACCCCACATCTTTTAGGTTAAACCCCATTAAACTTGTCACTAGGCTATCTACCGCCAATGGATCTAGGCCAGCTACAGCAAAGTTTGTCTTTTTAGGGGTGCCGAAGGCTGGTCCTTCCCCCTCCATGGAAACTGTCCCGTCAATTACGGAAAGGTGTGGTTTTATAGCCTTGGAGATAGAAAGAAGGTTAGAATGAAACCTCATCCCTTGGTGGATTTTCCACCTTTCAAAAATAGAGCCAACCAGGAGATTTTTTAGGGAAAGGGTAACGACCCCTGTATTATGTGTCTTCGGGCGGGTTATGGAGATAATAAAATCTGCGTTTATTATAGTTTTGGCAATATCAACCTTAACCGGATAGCCTGCGGCATCCATAATTTTTACCTCTTTGCCGACCTTGTCCTTATTTAAGTCAACAAACTTTATTTTGTAGCCCCTTTTTAGGTTATAAAACCCAAGTCTTTTGAAGGCTTTTTCGGTATTTTCGGCACTGCCCTCGGCTATTATAATTTCGCTTTTTACAAAAGGTAAGAGGAAGTCTAATACTGCCCTGACGGCTTCCACGGGTGTTGAGGCGAGCGGGTGGCGGACGGAGACCATATTCGGCTTGATAAGAACCCTTTTTTTACCCTTGAGGGCAAGTTTCACCTCTTTTTCAATTAACTTTAAGGCAGTGGTAACTCCACTATATGAATCCGGGCTTTTAACTAACGAGACTTTGGGGTTTTTTGGCATCAGCGTAAGCGTGCCGGCTGGCCTTTATTTACTACCTCGACAATCCCGCTTACAAAATCACCGACAAAAGGGACGATATTAACAACTTGCATGATCCAAAGGAGTAAGGCAACAACTACGGTGGCACCTATAACTGTTCCAAACCCCCAGGCAAGCCCTCCCAGGAAGTTGGCAAGCATGATCTCTCTTCTTTCCCGGCCTAAATTGGCAGATAAGTGCTGCCTGATCTGGTCAGTTTGGGGTAACACTCCTTTGATTGTACCCATAGCTTGAGGATTGAGTCAAGTAATGGTAACATTTACGGTTGAAAGGGCGGTTTAGATAGTTTTGTTCGGGCGGTTAGCTCAGTTGGTAGAGCGTTTCTTTGACGTAGAAAAGGTCACAGGTTCGAATCCTGTACCGCCCACACAGATTGGTTAGCTGGTGGCTTTGGTGAAGTGGTTGGGGTTTTCAGTGCCCTTATCAAGTCCTCCCCTGCCTAAACCTTTGTCTTTTGTAGCCACGGCCAGGGTATTTGCTTTCTGGACTGCGTTTTCCTGTTCCTTATCCTTCTCACCCAGAACTCTCTCTGCCTCTGTTTTTATATATGTCCTTAATCCCCCTTTTTCATCTATGTGGCTACTGGTAACCCTTGCACCTAATGCTTCTTCAAGTTGGGACTTGCTGACTACCTTATTATCCAGCTCAAATACACTTACCTCCGGGTGAGGAACAGTTAAATTGATCTGGAATTTTTGTTCATGGGCTCTCTGTGCCGCATCTTCATTAGCTTTCTCTATTTCTTCCCTGGTTTTGGGACTTTCTTTCTTACCCAAACCCATAATATCTTTTACTACCATATCCTTGGTCACTCCTGCAGTGGTGGTTAATGTATCGGCTGCAGTTGAAATTACCTTATTTGCTGTGTCCTTAATAGTATCTGCCCCGGCTGAAAATAATCCTACAAAGGCCTCTTTTTGGTCACTTGGGGATATATTGATCTCTCTTGGCCCAGTAGTGTCTGCTTTAAGCTCGGTAGTTTGTTCAAGGAATTGTTTAATACTTTCCCCGATAGCTAGAGACCCTTGGTATTCACCATAGATGGTGTTTTCTTCCTGGATAGGTTTGGCAGCTGCTTCCCGGATTATATTTTCTGCGGCGTTTACAACTGCTGCTTCCCTAATAATAGCTTCTGCTGCTTTGACTGTAACAGTACCTTCTATTATCGTTTCTGCAGCTTCAACTACTGCGGCAGGTTCCATAACAAAGTTTTCTGAACTTACAAACCTTGAAGTTTCAAAGTAGTTTTCCGTCTCATCAAAATCACCCATCCGGCCGCCGATTTGTTGAACAGGCTGTTTTTTAACTTCTTTAGGATTAGAAGTATTTAATGTTTGGCTTGATACACTGCTCATATCTTGCCTCATAGTCTAGCACTTTCTAATCTAAAGTCAACTAAAACTTCGGGGTAATCTTGGGGTGTGGTGCCGGGAAGAGGAATCGAACCTCCATGCCTTGCGGCACATGGTCCTAAACCATGCGTGTATACCATTTCACCATCCCGGCTCAAGAGTATTTTAGCACAGCTGCTTTGTGGGCTAGGTTTTCCAGGGTGTTATCCAGAGGCTCCAGTGCAATCTCCTTGCCATATTTTAGCTCTAAGGCTTTAGTAAGCAGCCAGTCGGCAAGTCCCGGGTTTTTAGGCAAAAGCGAGCCATGCATGTAAGACCCGACAGCGTTTTTGTAGATACATCCTTCGGTTTGGTCTTCCCCGTTGTTACCAAAACCTTTGACTACTTGGCCCAGAGGCTGGGCACCTTCCTTAAGAAAAGTTTTACCGGAGTGGTTTTCAAAACCAACAAGATAGTTCATAGTATGCTTCGCTGGTAGTTCATTGTTCATAGACGTTTCCTCTTGTCCATGAACCGTGAACCATGAACTCTGAACTACTATGTTGCCGATCATACGATTATCTCCTGCCACTGTGTAAGCCGGAAAAACGCCGATACCTGTCAGCTTTGTCGCATTGTGAGGTTGGTAATATTCCCCTAAAAGCTGGTACCCTCCACAAATAGCCAGCAACGGTACCCCCTTTTCCACTTCTTTCTTAATAATTTTACCCTTACTACTAGCTACTAAGTCCCCAGCTACTAATTCCTGTGCCTGGTCCTGTCCTCCGCCAAAGAAAAACAGGTCAACTTTCCCTTGTTTCAATTTGTTTTCGATCGAAAACTTTTTGATAACGACTTCTATCCCTCTCCATTCAGCGCGTTTTTGTAAAGCAATAATATTGCCCATGTCACCATAGATATTCATTAATTCAGGGTAAAGATGGCCTATTATTAGTTTCATAGTTAAATTGACCTAATTCCTAAGTACTCTAATTTCTAAAGAAATCCCAATTACCAGTTTCTAAATTAGACATTCTGACATTTGGTCATTATTTAGGTAAATTAGGTTAATTAGGAATTAGAAATTATATTTTATTTTACTCCTTCCAATAGTGCTCTTTAGTTCCTTCCCTGGCTAAAATCTTTTGCAATCTCAGGAGTGCTGTATAAGTGGGCAAGATGAAGAGCCGGCCTCCTAGGCCCTCTCTAGCCTGTTTGAGGGCCTTTTTAAGGTCTCTCTGGATTATTATCTGTTCAGGCTCCAAGCCTGCATATTTTAGCCTTAAAGCCATATCTTCTGCACGGGTGCCTGAACAGATAGCTGACAGCTGACTGCTGACAGCCGACAGCATTTCAAACTCACTGTCCCAGATCCAGGAAACATCCGTCCCGTCGGCTATATTATCATTTAAAGCAAAAAGCAGCCTGTCCCCAACTTTTAATTCCCCTTTTAGAGTCTCCAAGACCTGGGTTGCCCCTGTCGGATTTTTAATTAATAAGATATACCCAAAATCCAGTTTCTCTGCCCTGCCAAAGGCCGGGGAGTAATGGTCAAGAGCAGAAATTACAGCTTGCCTCCCTATCCCGAGTTTCTGTGAGGTGATATAGGCTGCCAAAAAATCATAAACATGGTAAATCCCCGGTAAGGGTATGGAAAAGGACCAGGTTTCGTGTCTGTCCTGGATATCAAAATTGGTGCCTGAAAGCCCAAGTAAATTGACATTTTTGGCTTCTAAATCGAGTTTCTCTTCCCCTATTTTTTTAACAGTCCCTTCCCCTTTTATCTTATAATCCTCTATCCCGAAAGTTTCCACCTTGCATTTGATGCTGTTTTTTAACCCGAGCAGGTTCTGGTCATCTCCGTTTATAAGCACAGTTGTGTCTTTGCCTATCTTTTCCAGAGTCTTTTTCCAGCCTCTTAGAATAGAATCTATCTCGCCGTAACGGTCCAGCTGGTCCCTGAAAACATTAAGAAAAATTATGATGTCGGGCTTAATTTTCTCAGGGACAAGTTGGTTAAAAGCAGCCTCATCCAGTTCCCAAATGGCCAGGTCCACATTTTTTAGCTTCCCACTTGACATGTGTGAGTTCGAAATTAGGGTTGAGGCGATACCGCGTTCAAGATTCGAGCCGGTGGAGTTACGGATAACTTTTAAACCCTGCTCCCTGGCAAAGTAGTAAAGCATGCGGGAGGTGGTGGTTTTACCATTTGTGCCTGTGATGACTACAGTTTTAGGGATATCTTTAGTTAGTTCAGCCACTAAATTGGGGTAAAACTTAAGTGCATAATAGCCGGGAGCTGCTGATCCCCCACCGATTTTAAGGATCTTTGTAAGATAAATAATAACCTTGCCTAAAATGATGGCTAAAAGCTTATACCCCATGAGTGAATCTTACCAGTTTAGGATATTATTTGTCGATGAAACTAGCTTTAATACTAGAGTAATTCTGCTTCTACTTTGCTTCTTGAGGTAAAACCGCCGCTACTGTGGATAATGAGTGATTGCTTGTGGCACATAGTTTCTTGAATAAACTCTACCTGTCTAAAAGTTCCAACAAGCTCAATTTCTGAGATGCCGGTCATCTTTGAACTTGCGTTGGGTGCAGAGATGCATACATCGGCATTCAGTAATCCCGAGTCTGATCTATTCTCTTGTCCTAATAGGAGTACACTGCTTTCTCCTAATTCAAACCTGAAGGTAGTTTTTCTCCTGTCACCTTGTACAGTCAACCTTCCCCCACTTAAAATGTATCTGATTTTCTCAACTAACGGGCGGGTAATTAACTTTTCGCCAGGGTTGAATTTTATAGTTTCTATTTCCATTATAGGGGGTATAATACTCCTTTAATTATGGGTTTGTCAAACTATCGGCTCATGGCAAGCTGGGCGGATTGTCCGGCTGCTTGGGCAATTAAGTGCATAGAGGCAGCCTGGCCCCTTTTTCTTTCATATTGGGCCTCGAATTTCTCCATATCATTAAGGAAGAAAGTTACATTAGTGCTCCATTTTGAAGATGTGGAGTACATCCTGTTAATAGAAGCAGGGTCGGTTAAACCACGATTGATATAGTTTTTACGGAGTCCGGCTGAGACGGTAAACATACCTTCCCTCCAGGATTTAAAGTAGATAGCCTGGTTTCCATAAACTCCCCATCCCCAGGCGTTGTATCCACCAGGGATAAATTTACCAAAGGTTGACTCAACCCCGGCAATGGCCGGAAGCAGTTTCCAGTCCATACCGCTTGCATCGGCAGCATCAATAAAGTCCTGTGCTTGGTATTGCATTGGTGAGTTGTATTTGGCAAGGTAGCCTTGTAAAACTTCGGCCCTTTTATCCATCTGACGGCTTTCAATTTTAGGAGTGTCTCGCTCCACGTTTTCTACTGCCAGGGCAGGCATATTAATTAGGAGAATAGGTGTTAGAAGTAAAGCAATAAGCTTTTTGGTTAACATATTTTTCACCACAAAAAAATCCTGGCTCAGTATTAATACTTCGACCTTGCTCAGTATTAATACTTCGACCTTGCTCAGTATTAATACTTCGACCTTGCTCAGTATTAATACTTCGACCTTGCTCCCGTTCGAGGGCCTGAGCGGCCCCTCAGGGCCAGTTGAAGGTAGTATTAACCCTTCGGTAAACTCAGGGTAAAGTTTAGGGGTTTAAATCTAGTGGAGCTCTTCCATAAAAGAGGAAACACCGATTGCCCAGGGGCCTCCTTTTTCAATTGAAGGAGGGGTATATTTTGCCATAATTTGGTCAGGTGTTTTTAAGCCTTTATCTATATAATCTTCTTTAAGCCCCTGCCCCACCCGTTCGATTGCCTCTTCAAAAGAGGTAAACCTTAAAACCTTACCCCCATAGATTCCGTAACCGAAGGGGTTAAAGGAGTTGTTGGGCATAATCTTTCCCCCGTTTGACTCCTGCATGGCAATAGCAGGTAAAAGCCTAAAATCCAGGTTGTATTTGTCAGCCACTTCTATAAATTTCTCGGCTGCTTGGGATAAGGGGGCATTGTTTTGTTTGAAGAAGTGGTAGATAACCAATGTACGGGCATCGGTTTTGCCGATAGTTACTTCTTGGGTAGTTAATGTTGTGAGGTTTGTAGGCAGTGCGCGGTAGCTTTGGTAGCTTTGTCCTATAGGTGTAATTGTCGGACGGGTAAAGGATAGATGAGTTAAAAGAAGGATTGAAAATACAAGCGTGCAAATAGTTGTGGTGTACCAGGTTAGGGCAAAATTTATATTTCTCATTGGTCCGTCTTCCAAAGAGTAGTGCCAAAAATATTAGGGTTATTTTTATCTTTTGTCAACTGGATCAAATACTGGTAAAATAGGTAGGTTAAGATCATGCCGGAAAATTTAATGGTAGACGCTATTAACTTGAGGGATGATATAATGAGGTGGTGGTGTGGACCGCTGAATTCGCTTATGCTGTGGGGTTAATTGCTACCGATGGATGTCTGTCGAAAGATGGAAGACATTTAGATTTTACCTCTAAGGATCTAGATCAAGTCAAAAATTTCTTACATGCAGTTGGGATTACAAGTAAAATAGGATCAAAATCTTCAGGCTACTCGCAGAAACGCTATTACTTTGTGCAGTTTAGTAACGTAAAACTCTACAGATTCTTGCTCAGTATTGGTCTGACGTCTGCTAAATCTAAAACTATTGGGGAGCTTAAAATACCAAGTAGATTTTTTGCTGATTTTTTAAGGGGTTGTTTAGATGGTGATGGTTATACATATTCTTATTTTGACCCGCGCTGGAAAAGCAGTTTTCAGTTATATACCAGCTTTACTTCAGCTAGCAAGAAACATCTAGAGTGGCTAAGTGATCAGGTAGAGCAACTTTATAGAATTAAAGGTAAAATACGTTTTCGAGCTAATGTTTTTACTCTGGAATATGCTAAAAAAAGCTCTGTCCTACTCTTAAATAAGCTTTATTATAATGCAGATATTTTGTGTTTAGGAAGAAAACACTCGAAAATTATGAATGCATTAGGTATAATATCTAGGCAAAAAGCCGGGATGCTGAAATGGTAGACAGGCATGCTTGAGGTGTATGTGCCAGCAATGGCGTGGAGGTTCGAGTCCTCTTCCCGGCACTTGACTAAGGGCAAACATGCCGAAGTGATGGAATGGTAGACATGCAACGTTCAGAACGTTGTGGGCGCAAGCTCGTGGAGGTTCGACTCCTCTCTTCGGCACAGGTATGGTAAAATTGGACTCGTAGCTCAGTTGGTCAGAGCGCCTCATTTACACTGAGGAGGTCAGAGGTTCAAGTCCTCTCGGGTCCACCCTTCTCCCGACGAACGTCGAGCGAAGCGAAGAGCCACAGTTGCCAAGTTGGTCAAGGCGGGCGCCTGAAGAGCGTCTTATCCGGGTTCGATTCCTGGCTGTGGCACAAATTTAACAAGCTAGTTTTTCACTAGCTTGTTAAATTTTTACAGTCGAAGGAATCTAATTCCAGCTCCGATAAAATCGGAGCGGTTCGACCCCGACGTATGTCGGGGGAGACGAGCGAAGCGAGACTCATTCCTGGCTGTGGCACCCATTCGGCCGCCTATGGCGGCCTCAGGGCAAGCCCATATTATGCCCTACTTTGTCTATATACTTGGGGTGTAATGATAGTAGCTTTTATACAGGGATAACTTGGAGTCTTAAGAAGAGGCTGGTGGAGCATAATAGCGGTCAAGTGCTTTCTACAAAAGCAAGGTTGCCTGTTAGGCTAGTGTATTGGAGCAGCTCGTGAATAAATATAAAGCTGCCAAAAGGGAAAAAGAAATTAAAGGTTGGAGAAGGGAAAAGAAGTTGGTTCTTATAGAAAGTTTACACTGAGTCCTGAGTAGTTTACACTGAGGAACGAAGTGACGAAGTGCGGGAGTAACTCAGTGGTAGAGTGCCTGCTTGCCAAGTAGGATGTCGCGGGTTCGAATCCCGTCTCCCGCTCTAGACGATTTTTATCGAATTCGTGCATTTTAGCTTCGGAAGGTTGTTAAATTTTGCTAAAATTTAATCCCATAACATAATACCCTAACGGGAATCGAACTGAAATTTGGATCATTCCTGCAACCTTATTAAATTTATCTTTAGAAAAATCTGTTCCAGAACTTAATAAACCAGTTTGTCAAAAATAAGAGGGTGCTATTATTAGGTGTTACTATCGGTATGCTTCGAATGTAAATACCAGGGTCTCCTTGTTTTATTTCTTCTATTACTTTTTTATTTAGATTTTCATCTAGTAATGACAAATTGCTCTTTCTTTTTGAAGCCTTATCATTCATGGCGTCTATAGTATCAATAAACCTTCCAAGCCCAAACCATTGAGCTTCTTTAGAAAACCCTAAAAACTTAGTATTACTTAAGACATAAATGCTAGGTCGAATCATAGCCTTACTAAAAACTAATAAAATACCGGGAATTAACATTGGGAGCTTTATCTCATAACCTTTTCTAGTAAAGCTTCCAAAAGCGATATCAATTATTTGCTTATCTTTGACATAATGTTTTTTGATTCGATTAACAATTGAATCAGGAGGGATATTTATTAATTTGTATCCAAGTTTTATTAACTCATTGTGAAGAACCTCCTGCTGTTTAATATCGCATACTATATCCACATCTCCTAGCACCTTAAAATATTTGCCAGAAGCTGCTACTATTGCAGTTGATCCGCCTACTAAATACCAAATTTGATGTTTATTATGCAAACTATGAATGTCTTTAAGAGCTTTAATAATTGGGACAAATTCTTTAGGTAATATTGTAGTTGATTGAACCTTATATGGCATGTTATTTCTTTAGCAGTTTTTTAGCCTGTTTTTTGGGTAAATAATTTTGTGAAGTAATTACTTTTCTACCTGTTTCTTTTTCAAGATTAGATCTGGCATCTCCGGCAATTTTGCCTCCACGCCTTGAGACTTGCTTATTTTTATCAAACCCTTGAGGATGTTCTGTTTTGGTAATTTCTGTCGTTGCAGCTTCACCAAGCTGGGAAAATAAAAGCTCCAAATCATTCATATGGTCACGCAAATTTTGGCGTTCGAGTCCTTTTATTTTCTTATATTCAGATGGTGTTACGCCAAAAGTGGCTTTAGATATTTCCGCAGTTAGTATTTCATACTCTTTTGCCAGTTCTACACCGTGTTTTTGCCATTCATCCGTTAATTCCTCCCTGATGGCAATAGAACGCATCCGTCTTTCAATCCAATCCTGCGGATATCCTTTTGCTTTGTAAAGCGCTCTGGCTCGTTTTTGAGCAAGTTCCGGATCTTCTATCTCCTGCACCCTTTCATATCCAACTCTGGCTAACCATCTTTTAAACGGCTCTGCTTTAGTTGAAGGAATTGATTGGATAATCCTAAAAATACCTTCAGTATTGGCGCAATTCATCTTCTGTTTACCGCCACTGGTTTCTATTGCAAGGGTATGTACAATTTGTACCCACCCTTTAGAAAGCTCGGGGTCACGGAGCTTCATGCGCTGGATATATTGTTTTGAGTCATTTGAATCGATAAGCGCCAAAACTACATCCTCAACTACAAACCACCACTCATTTTTATGAATAGTTTTTCTTATTTTTCTGTTTCGGAAGATAGCTATTTTAGTTGACTGCGTTACTTCTTTATTCATCCTTGTTAAAAATTGTTGCTATACTTTATTATACATACAAAACCCGTAATTAACAGGGGTTATATAAAAAATCTGGTAAAATAGGGGTTGAGTTAAATTCTTGGATGAATCCTGGCAGTCTGTGTAACATAACGTCAGGAGCTCAGAAAAAGTCCCCCGAACTTTCGGGGGACTTAAATAATACCAACTATTTAGGGTAATTTACTTCTTTGAACCCCATGTTCCCCAGGCAACCAAAAGACCTCCCAAGCCTATTAAGCTATATACAACCCTTTCCAATACTGATCCGGCTCCGAATAAGGTGCTTACTAAATTAATCCCAAAGAGTCCTACCAAACCCCAATTCAAAGCACCGATAATAGCAACAGTTAACGCAAGTGACTTATATGAACCCATGTTATCACCTCCTCATATCCAGTATTAAACGGATTTACCCGCTTGTCAAATATTAGTTTGTCATCCTGGCTTGACCAGGATCAGGGTTTGAACAGATAAGCTCAATAGAATATAATCTTAATGCTTTGTATTGCGGGATCGCCCGCCTGCATCGCTTTGCCCGCTCGCATCGATATGCGAAGCGTTTCGGGTGGGCGAAGCAATGCGGGCAGGTCTAATGGCAGGATATGTTCTATACTTATGTTTTAAGAAGTAAAAAGGATGGCTGGCTTTATATCGGATGGAGTATTGATCTCAGGCATAGGTTGGAACAACATAACAACGGTTTGGTAAAAGCTACTAAGTATCGATTACCAATGGAATTGATATATTACGAGGCTTGTATGAGTGAGGAAAACGCTATAGCAAGAGAAAAGCAGCTAAACAGCTAGGTACAAAAACCCTCCTTGTGAGGGTATTTTTGTACCTAAATGGGGGCTGTTGATTTTAACCCAGTTTACGGTTCGACCCTCCGCCGCAGGCGGATGGGCAAGATTTTCTTAATCCATGTCCCGCAGCTAGCTATAGGCGTTAGTTTGTGGTAAAACAAAGACATGCCTAAAGAGCTCGAAAATGTTATTTTCCTGGATCGTAAGACAGGTAAAATTTACAATCTATCCCAAATTGTGGATTCTGACACTCAAAGTCCGGAGACTGTAAATGGGATAGAGAAAATATCACTTGCCATAACTTATGCCCAGGACCTGTTGGCAGCCCAGCATTTTCATGAGAATGCTGCCAAGGCTATTTATGATATGCCTGGTTATGACGGAGGGCACAGGGAAGATGCCAATCTGATATTTATTATGAATATGTCTGTTTTTAAATACCGTAAGCGAAAGCAATAATTTTTTTAGAGGCGGTAATCCTTGGAAGCTACAAAAAGTTCTTCTCTTCCGTCCGGATATGTTGCCATATGCAGAAACATACCCTCATCAGACCTTGTAGTTTCGTACACTGTAACTTCCGCTGCTCCATATCCCTTAGAACCTTCGGGACCGTCATATTTATATGTAGAAACTATCTGTGCATCTTCAGGATTAAACCCAATTCCGGAAAACATCGCCTGTTTTATGAAATCTTTCTCTTCGGGAGATAATTCATCATATTCTCTTTCATCATAACCGCTTGAAAATGAGAGTGGGGAAAAATTTAATGCGGACTCAGGATTTTCATCTGTTGCTCCAAATAAAACTTCAAAACTTTCGAGTTGTTCGTCAATACTTTCCCGAATCACTTCTTGCCACTCAGGGCTCAGTTCTTTACCAGATGGGTTTTCAATGTCATGCATTTGACGAGATTATATCACTTTTGAAAGTTAACCTACTCTTCAGGAGGTAAAAATTCTTCACCGGCGTTGTTTGGTATTTCTCCTGGTTTAAGCCACTTGATATAAGCACATCCCGTTGCTTTCCTTGCTTCCCTGTCCCAGCCTGCTGTGGAACATTTTTCCATTTTTTTGCCTGCGGCTGTAGTATATAAGACCAATCCCTCTCCACAATCGGGGCATTTTCCATCCAAAGCTTCTGTTGTGCCGTTGATCCACTCTACAAAGTCACATCCGGTAGCCTTTTTGGCTTCCTTATCCCAGCCACCCGCGGAGCACTTTTTCATCTTCTTGCCAAAGCGGGTAACCTGCATAATCAGGGCTGATCCGCATTTGGGGCACTTTTCATCTAAAGTTTGAGGCTCAACCTGGAGCCATTTAACATACTCACATCCTTCGTTTTTCTTTGTTTGGGGGTTCCAGGACCCCTGGGAACACCTCTGTAATTTTTTACCGGTAGAAGTTTCGGTAATATCCCCTAAAGGAGAACCACATTTCGGACAACTTTCATCGGACATACGATTAACAATAACATTATTCCTTTTCTAAAAACAAGTGGCTATAATCACGCAAGAACCGCGCAAACTATCGCGCATAGTTCGACTCACTATGCTCGCTCACCACCATAGAGTACATGGTAAGTTGAGGGACCGCTGCCTTGTGATTTTAGAAGTCCCTTGTCAGTAAGGTTTTTGAGCTTAAGCTGGGCTGTCCTTTTGGCAACCCCCAATATTTCCCGGACATCCTGGCTGGTAATCCGCCCGGTTGTGGCCAAAAAGTCCATAATTTGTATTTCGTCCCTATCTAAAAATATCTGCTCGGCAGCTTCGGAGACCTTGCCAAATCCCATCAGGGCAATCTTTTCGTTTACTTGTCTTGCTTCAACCAGGAACCCCTCTATAAAATATTCTACCCAAGGTGTTAAGTCTTCCCCCTCGTGATACTTATTGCCCTGGACAATGTTTAGGGCGTTATAGTAGGCTTGCCTATCCTGGTTGTAAAAATCCTCAAGGACTATAATTTTTCTAAAATCCCAGCCGCTTTGGTACAAAATTAGGGCTGTTAAAAGTCTTGCTATCCTTCCGTTCCCGTCGGTAAAAGGGTGGATAGTTACAAATTGGACATGGAAAATAGAACTTATTAAAACCGGATGGAGATCTTCTTTTTTTGCCAAAACTAACCATTTTAGGAGCTCATTAATAAGGTGTGGCACTTTTGTAGCCGGCGGGCCTTCGTATCGGAGTTGTTCCCTTCCGTCTCCTAAATCATCCACGACATAAATTGCACCTTTGCGGAAATGTCCCCGCTTCTCCTCTGCCACTAAGCCATTCATTAAGAATTTGTGGATCTCCAGGACTTGCCCGATGTTTAAAACTTGTGAGACCTTGGCAATCTTATCCATTTGTACTAAGGCAGCCTGGTAATTTTTGACTTCGAGGATGGATTTTTCATCGGCGTTAACCGACATGCCGGATAAAACCTTATCTACCTGGTATTGGGCTAACTTATTGCCTTCAATTGAGGTTGAAGTATGTGCCATTCGGGATATGGCTTCCCTACGGAGTTGGGCCTCGTTTAGGGGAAGTACCCGGGAACGCTCTACAATAGATTTAATTTCGGCAATTTCCGAGATGGAAGTTAGAATCTGTGAAGTGACTGTAAATTTTGGTTTATACATGTTGTTAGTATATCATACAACACGCAATAATCACGCAAATAATTGCGCATACCTAATATCACCCTATAGTTTGACTTTTAAATATGTTTTTGATATTATTTCCTCTGTAAACCGGAAAAGAGGTGCAAATTGCTGCGCTAGCCTTTAAAGGTTTCCTTTCAAATCTTTTGTACATTAAAAATTTGCGGAAAGTTTACCTAAGTGGATAGCTTTTGGGGTATCCAGGCAGATACTCTGTAAGCTATCCATTTGGGTGGTAAATGAATATAGGGGGAAGCATGCAGGAGTTAACTGATTTTTGGAGAGCCTCTTCCATAATAGGCTATACCTTAATCATCTTCATGGCACTAACGGAGTTGGTGCTGCGTAAAAGAGGTAAAAGATCTCTTATTATCCTCCTAAAATCAGAGTTTATCGTTTTGGTCTATATTATCTTGGCCCGATTAGCGATAGGCGATTGGTTTATGGGTATAGTGGTGGTCTTTCTTGCCTTGCTATACTTTGGCGAGATAAATAAGTTATCGAAAAAAGTAAATAAGGAGGATTAGTTGGAAGATAGGGATAAGGTTCTTTGGGTACTGGCCGGGATAGGGACGATGGGATTCCTATGGGCATTGGTGCTGGTGGGAATGGAGACAGAGGTACCTCCCTCTGCAAACTTTGTCTTGTATGTGGCCGTCTTTGCCTTTGTCTGGGCCTTGATGTGCCGCTACGGCTTGGGGCTATATGCCTTGAGTCTCTTTTTCATCGGCTGTACAGCCCACATTTTTCTAAGCGGGCTGGCAGCTATGATTACCTTAGAGGTACTTAGTCCGGTTGTGCAGGGAGGAGCAGGATTGTTCTGGTTAATCATTCTATCTCTTCTTCTCCTGCAGGCCAGGTCCCACAAACTTCCGCAAAGGGGCTAAATAGGCCCAATAAAATGTATAAGAGAGAAGCCATGTGCCGTATGGCATGGGGCTTTTTCATACCCAAAATGCATAACTAATCCCTGCAAGGCCAGGCCTTGCTGTAGCCATGAGGTATAGCTTATAGTTTGACATGTCCATAATTTCATGTTATACTATCGGTTGTTCTCTTGTACCTTGATAATTTGCGGAAGTTTGCCTAAATGGGTAGCTTTTGGGGCATCTAAAGGAGGTGTCCCGTAAGCTATCCATTTGGGTAGTAAATAAATTTAAGGAGAGTAATGTGGAATTTGTTCTGTGGGCATCTATTTATCAGGTTGCAGTGGTTGTGTTCGTAGCGACCATATTGCTGTTTCTAGTGGAATTCCAGAAGACCAGGGATTCTAATATGGGCTTATTTAGGGTCTTGACTCTGGCCTCGATGGTGGCTGCTGCCTCAAAAATGATAATGGGCGATTGGTTCAGCTGGTTAGGTGCTACTTACTGGATAATCGCTTCCGCTATTTTTTTGGCGGCGATG
>LCEJ01000005.1 GCA_000997105.1 Candidatus Daviesbacteria bacterium GW2011_GWA2_42_7 | reverse complement strand
CATTATTAACCACAAAACTATCCTTGGCTTCATGAAAATTAGATTACCACCCCATCCATAAGCTCTTCCTCATCCCCTAAAAGCATGACCTTGGGCTGGGTAACAACCCTTAAGATAAATGGGTCGCGCCTTTTTATCCGGAAGTTAAATTCGGCTTCATCCATAAAAGAGTAGTTAATTTCATTTTCCCGCCTCATCTGCTCGTCGGCAACCAATGCCTGCAGTTCCGGCAAAACTACCTGCCCTACAACCAAAAGATCAACATCGTCTTGGGAAGATGGCTGGTTTCTAAAATATCGGGTAGCAACCATCGCATATTTTATACGTCCTAACCGTCCCCGGTTTTTAATAATCGCCCCGCCTAAACCGGTTGATTTAACCACAAACCCTAAAAGCTGCGGGTAAAAAACATAGTCCCTGCGGAAGTGATAAAGCCTTCTGTTTGCCCTCCATTCGGAAGTAACCATCCCCGCCTTTTCCATCCGCGAAAGTTCACGCCTGACCGCATTAATTTCCTCACTGGTGCGCCTCACTATTTCACGAACATGCAAAAGGGGATCGCTGGTGGTTAAAAACAGGTTTAAAAGTTTTACCCTGACCCGAGAAACAAATAATTCTTCCATTCTACCTCCTTTCCGGGCAGATATTGCTTTCTAGTAGCTTACTCTTGCTCCTTCCGGGACAGTTTGAATCCAGATTAGCCCTTTATTAAAAGATATTTCATTACCTTTATTATCCGTATACTTTGAACGTGAGATCCTGGATGCCTTTGTCCATTTTCCTTCTACCGCCTTACCATCTTGGAAAACCAAAGCTTTGCCGCTGCCGGTAGTGCCATAAAGGAGATGCGCATTGCCTTCATAACCGTCATTGGCATGGGATTCCCGTTCAAATTGGACAACAATATTTTTGGTCAACATCTGCTGATTATTATTCAGGTCCAAATGCTCTGCACCACCGTTTTTCCGTTTATAGCAGTTGCATGTACTATCATAACCCCAGGTTACCGCATAATCCGAATACCCCTGCCAAAATTCAACATTGATACTTGAAACCACCGGCTGTCCTGATCCTGCCGCATCTTCTTTAAATTTCCATTTTATAAAATTACTATCCCAATTTTTGCCCGCTGCATCAGCCGCCACCCACCCACGCTTTGCCCCTATCTCCCAAAGCTTTTGAGTAGTGGAATACATGGTGTGTTCTGTCGCCACAGGCCTTCCTAACCTCTGGTAATCCCTCCAAAAAGTCGGGAAACCGATACTAAACTGGTTTAAATCTTTGACACCATATTTAATAATCTGTCCCAAAGCATCCGCAGGGCCGGAGGTGTTGGCTCCGCCAACATGGGCGTATAAAGCGTCATATTCACCCAGCCAGTCCAAAAAGTACGTCCGGGCAGAACGGACCGGCCCAACCTGGACATCAGAAAGGTTACAATAAAAAACTCCCATAAACCTGGTAATACCGCCTTCCGCTACTGCCTCATAGATAATGTCGGCCGAAGAGAGGCCTGATTGAGGCCTTGCTTCGGTATGGTTTTCAATCACCACAGCCAGTGGCCTTCTGGTAACCCAATTATCTTTAGCTTTCTTTGTGCGCATTGACCCGTTTAAAGGACACTCTTCCGTCTTCGGTTCATCCGGCTCCTCAGTAATTGAGGTGGCGGGACCCGGTAAAGAAGTTACAAGCTGCCCGTTTATAGGTTGGCCAGCTCTTGAAAAAAGAGTGTAGGAAATACCTACTGATGCAACAAACAAAACTATTGCGGCAATAGACACCACAAGACTCCGCTGCAGGCTGGAAAGATTGTTTAATAGATTAGAAAAATTAAACATATTTACTTTTTAAACTAACGCCTGGGCAACCACTTCCTGCCCGAATACCCCATCTGGATACATAAATTACTCTTTCACTATACAAAGGAAATCCTGTCTTTGTCAACGCCACATTGACTAAGAAAGCCTTTCCAGGATGACTCGTGCTTGACCCTTCGACCCGTTCGATTACACTCAGGGTCGCACTGAGTTTATCGAATGTGCGACATGCTCAGGGTCAACCCTGATCTTGCAGAAGGGTTGACAGGCACAAAAAAGTCTGCTAGGCTCAAGTGAGCTCAAATAAACCTAAAATTTATCTATGGCCTACTCCCAGTCAAAGAAACTGACCGCCCAAGAGAAGAAGCTTCTAACTTTGCGTACCCAGCTTTATGGTAAAGAACAGCCTGAAGCCCCCTCCGTAAAAATAGAAAAGCCTTCTGATTTTAAGTTCAATGCTCCCGGAAAAGATTCAACCTTAATCCCCTCAAACACACACTCAGAAGCTACTTTTTTGAGAAACGACCTTCAAAAAATAGGTATCCTGGCCGTGGTAATCTTTAGTATCCAAGTTTTACTTTACTTAAGTATAAACCGCGGGTTAATAAATTTTTAATTTGAAAGGAGGTGATTAATTAATGCAGATGTATTGTGTAAAATGCCGCCAGAAAAGAGATGCTAACAACGCTCAGAATGTCACAATGAAAAATGGCAAACCGGCAGTTAAAGGCGTGTGTTCCGTTTGTGGAACCGGCATGTACAAAATTGGTTCTCAAGTATAATTTGAGACCTTTGGTGGTTTTCACCATTTACAAAAGGCTCTGCATTGTAAAAGATGTGGGGCTTTTTGTTTGGTAAAATTATTGATAACCTTTGGCTTGTATCTTAAAGAGGGCTGCATACTGTCCATCTGTTTTCATTAACTCTTTATGGCTCCCCGATTCAACAACCCTACCATTTTCGACAACATAAATTTTATCGGCGTTACGGACCGTAGAGAAACGATGGGAAATAATAATAACGGTTTTATTTTTTGATAACCTTTCTACCTTATTAAATATCTCCGCCTCCGCCCTGGCATCAATTGCAGCCGTCGGCTCATCTAAAACCAAAACCGGGGCGTTACGCAAAAACGCCCGGGCCAAAGCAATCTTCTGCCATTGGCCACCCGAGAGATCAACTCCGCCTTCAAAAGTTTTACCCAACATCTGCTCATAACCGGCATCAAATTTTTCAATCATGGAGTGGGCTCCTGCCTGACCGGCTGCTCCGATAATTTCCTTAAGCTCCACATTCTCATGAGTTCTCCCAAAACCGATATTTTCTTTGGCAGTGTGTTCATACTTATTAAAATCCTGGAACAGCACACCAAAATATTTATACCAGCTGTCAAGGTCTAAATCTTTAATATTTATACCGTCAATTAGAATCTCCCCCGCAGTCACATCATAAAACCTGGCCAAAAGTTTCATCAATGTTGTTTTACCGGCTCCGTTTTCTCCCACTAAAGCAACCTTTTCTCCGGGATTAATAGTTAAAGAAAAATTTTTCAAAATCCTTTTGTCGGTTTCGGGATAGGCAAAATCGACATTCTTAAACTCAATCTTGGGGGGGTTCTTAAATTCAACCTTTACTGCTTTCTCATTCATTTTAATGGCCGGCTCGGTATCTAAAACCTCAAAGATACTTTTGACATAAAGACTATTTTCAAAAATACCGCTCATATTCCTAAAAAGGCCACCTAAACCATTTTGGAAATTACTGACAACCCCTGTATAAAAGTTAATATCACCAATGGTAATCCGTTTGGCTAAAGCCTCAAATATTACAAAAACCTCTACACCGATAAACACCGCTGTTGATAAACCGTTAAAGACAAGGTTCAATAAGTAATTCTGTTTTGCAATCTTGGCCGTATCTTTATAAAACTTAGTTTGGATTGACTTAAGCTCATCCAAGAATTTTTCAGCTAGCCTAAAAATCTTGACCTCTTTAATTGTCCAGGAATGCTGGAGTAGCCCGGATAAGTACCAGAACCTTTTCCTAAGAGGTGAGTTCTGAGACCAGACCCCCCAGGAAACCTTTGACTGCCTGGTTTGGTTAATAAACTCAGGGATAGCCACTGAGGCCACCAAAATAACCAGGAACCAGTTCAACCGGGCGATAGCGGCAAAAGCGATTAAAAGCTGTACCAAGCTCTGCAACCCCATAAATATATGGTCAACAAGCTGCTGCGGTTTCCAGGCAGAACTGTCCCTGACTTTTTCCAGCAAGTCCCGGAACTTACTATTTTCAAAATACTGCATATCCAAACCGGATACTTTTTTAAAAACTATATGGTTTAAATAAATTGGAAATTTAGTCCAATACAGCCGTTCTAAAAATCCCTGAGTCCGAAAGGCTACTTCCTGAATAAAATAAGTAGCTACCCTAAAGCCAATTAAAGAATAGAGCTTGGATGGGTCAAAAGCAGTATCGGTAGAAACAGCTAGCACTACCAGGTCAATAACCAGCTTATAAATGTAAATATTTATAAAAGGGATTATTGCCGGGATAATTGCCGATGCAAAAGTCCCAATAAAAAGCCAATGGTCAACCGACCAGATCAATTTTAGAAGCCTGAAAGAGGTGGAAAACGTATCTTTAATTTGGCCAAGCTTTTCAGACGGTAATTTTTCAGACAGCATCTTCCTCATAAACAAAGTTTGAAAAATCAGCTTGAAATACTTTGTTTTCAAGCTATGCTTATATTAGCAAATTTTAATGATACCGGGGAAAAAGAAAAGTCTGGTGTTTAGGGAAATTTCAGGATATAATATATATACATTAAGTTAGAATCTTCCCGCTTCTTCTCTTAATACTTTAAAGTCACCTGAAAAATCATCCGGGGTAAGGTTTTTTGTTTCAGTTTCTAAATTACTGCTTTGGTTAATATTAATTAGTACCGGAGTTGGCGTTGGTGTGGGGGTAGCTGCTGCCTGATTTTGAGATACAATTTGAGGCGAGACCATTTTATTACTACCTGTCCTGCTCATTATGACAAACGTTGCCATAACCCCCAGGAAAATAATAATTATTAGTACTTTAGGAAATTTCATTTTAGTTTTACCACATCCGTTAAAATTTTCTGGGAGTTAATAACTTTTGACCTTGCAGAATTTAATTCCGATTGGAAAAAAGAAATTGTATTTAAAGCATCCCTTGTGATATTGCTTTCACCGGACAGGTCAAAGATGTAAATCTTCGCTGCCTGGTAAGCCACAGCTTCATGGGCATAGGTAATCCAATACCTTGCTTTCTCAATTTCATCAGCCCGACGTCCTTGCCCGCCGGAGCCTTGGCGAAGGCGGGTCTCGTATTCATCCAAAATTAAAGCCTGGGCCACCATTATCCTGTCAAGCTCATCCGTCCGCTTTTTATTTACTTCCACAATCTTTTTGGAAAAGATCTCCAGGTTTTGCCGGTGTGCCGCAGAATAATTTACCACCCTGCTTTCATAAGCCTCCTTTTTTGAATTGACTATGTCCTCCGGTGTAACGCGCGCAAAAACTGTGACCGGTAAAATTATCTGCCACCATAACAACAAAACTATGATTACACCCCAAGGGTGTAAACCTAAATTTGATATAGTTCTCATTAGTTAGCTTTCTTCCCTTGCCCTATATGTTAAGGCCTCCGCAATATGCTCTGATAAAATATTTTCCGATTCCGAAAGATCCGCAATAGTCCGGGATAATTTTAGTACTCTGTGGTATCCCCGGGCAGAAAGGTTCATCTGGGAAATGGCCATTTTTAAAAGCTCTAAGGCCTCTACTGTCACCTGGCAAAATTGCTTGATATGGGCATTGCTCATCTCGGCATTAGTTAAAACCCCCGATCCGGAAAACCTTTTGATTTGAGCCTGCCTGGCCTTCTCTACCCTTTTCCGGATAGCTTTAGAATCTTCCGAAGTCTCGCTTCCGGTCAATTTCTCAACCTCCACAGCCGGTACATCCAAGTGGATATCAATCCTATCTATCAAAGGCCCTGAGATCCTTTTTTTATACCGGGAGATCTGCCCGGGCATACAGACACAATTTTTCTTCGGGCTTCCTAAAAACCCGCATGGACAGGGGTTTTGGGCCGCCAGCAAAATAAACTGGGAAGGAAAAGTAATACTGCCCGAGCTCCGTGAGATAGTCACCTTTCTATCTTCCAAAGGCTGCCTCAAAGCCTCCAAAACTTGCCTAGGAAATTCCGGCAATTCGTCTAAAAATAACACCCCACGGTGGGCCAAGGAAACCTCCCCCGGCTTAATATTATTACCTCCGCCAATTATACCGACGTAAGACGCTGTATGGTGGGGAGACCGGAAAGGCCGTATTGTTATAATCGGAGTATCTTTAGACAAACTTCCGCAAATAGAGTAAATCCTTGTTACCTCCAAAGCCTCATCCTTGGTCAAAGTAGGTAAGATTGATGGAAAAGCCCGGGAGAGTAAAGTCTTCCCTGCACCGGGAGGCCCTTTTAGTAAAACATTGTGGCCTCCGGCCGCGGCAATCTCCAAAGCCCTTCTTGCCTGCTGCTGGCCTTTAATATCTTGAAAATCATATTCACAAACCTCATCTGCCACCACCAGATCAGTCAGAGGGCAGGGAGCAACCTCAAAGGTTCCGGTCAGAAAATTAAAAACATCCGTTAAATTTTCAAAAGGATAAACCTCAACACCCTCCACCACAGCCGCCTCTAAACTGTTATCTTTTGGCACAAAGATCCTTTTTAACCCCAGCCCTTTTGCCAACAATGCAAAAGACAAAACCCCATGGGTTGACCTTAAACCTCCGTCCAAAGACAGCTCCCCCACAACTAAAGTATCTGACAAGTCCGCCTCAAGCTGCCCGTCGGCAATAAGCATCCCCAAAGCGATCGGTAAATCAAAAGCAGGACCAACTTTCGGTAAATCTGCCGGAGCTAAATTGACGGTGATTCTTTTTGAAGGAAAATCTGCCTTGATATTGTAAAGAGCCGACCTTACCCTGTCCTTGGATTCCTCAACTGCCCGGTCCCCTAAGCCTACTATATTAAATGAAGGTAAACTTTTGGCAATAACATCAACTTCCACGGTAACAGGCACAGAGTCCAAACCCACATTTGACCCCGATAAAACCTTTGCTAGCATTTCAGGTTTAGTATATCATGCAGGAACGGTTGACAAAGAAAGGTTATTTCTGATAGAAACTTAAAGGTGAAACAAAAGGACTATTACCACCAAGTCAATATTTGCGGTTACCCCCGGGATTTACCTTTAATCAAGGTTGCCCCAAACTTAAAAATTGCGCTTTTTAATATATTAGGCGAAACAGAGCTGGTAGAAAAAATTGCCAAAGGGATTTCAAAAAAGTTACCCAAAAATACCCAAGTAATTGCCTCTCCCGAGGTTAAGGGAATTTTTTTAGCCTATGAGTTATCCAGGGTTTTAAAAATCCCCTACATTGTTATCAGAAAAAGTAAAAAGCCTTATATGAAAGGGTGTATAAAGGCAGAAGTATTATCAATCACCACCGGCAAGCCTCAAAATTTATGGGTAGACGGCAAAGATAAAAAACTTTTGGAAGAAAAAAATGTATGTTTAGTAGATGATGTGATCTCTACCGGAGAAACTTTAATAGGACTCCGAAAATTGATGAAAAAAGCCAAAGCCAATATTGTTGCAGAAACTGCTGTTTTTACGGAAGGGAAAAAAGATAAGTGGCCCAATGTAATTGCTTTAGGAAACCTGCCGCTTTTTAATAATAAAAATGAAATCATTACCTAAAGCGGAAATAGGCGTTTTCGGAGGATCGGGTTTTTACTCTTTTTTTGAAAAAGCCACTAAGGTAAATATTAATACCCCCTATGGCAAGCCTTCGGCTGAAATAACCATTGCCGAGGTATTTGGTAAAAAGGTTGCTTTTTTACCAAGACACGGACTAAAACACCAATTTCCGCCGCATAAGGTACCTTTTAAGGCAAATATTTATGCCTTTAAAAAATTAGGGGTCAAGACAATCATCTCCCCCTGCGCAGCCGGGTCACTGCAGGCAAAAATCAAACCCGGGGATTTTGTAATTTTGGATCAGTTCATTGACCGGACTAAAGGCAGGGAGGATACCTATTTTAACGGGCCGGAAGTTGCCCATATCGGAGGGGCAACCCCTTATTGCCCAAGATTATCTCAGGTAGCAATCAAAGCCTGCAGGAAACTAAAAATCCAGGCCCATAAAAAGGGGACTGTGGTTGTAGTCCCCGGGCCAAGGTTTTCAACTGCGGCCGAGAGTATGCTTTATACAAGCCAGGGAGGCGAAGTTATTAATATGACCCAATATCCTGAGGTCGTTTTAGCCAGAGAAATGGAGATCTGTTTTTTGGGAATTGCCTTGATCACCGATTATGATGTAGGACTTTCCGCTAAAAGAAAAGTTAAAGCGGTTGATTCAAAAGAGGTTATTCGAGTATTTAACCAAAATCTTGAAAAATCAAGAAAACTGATTTTGGAAATAATTAAAAACATCCCTGCAAAAAGGGATTGCCTTTGTGCCACCGCTTTAGAAGAAGCCAGGATTAATTAATTTTTTGTGCCTAGGAAGCATATAAGCCAGATTCTGTTTTAAAGATGAAATTTATCTTCAAGTGATTTCTAATGTCACCTGGCCCGCCTTTCGGCGAGGTGCTCCTGATTTTGACTATCGAGCGAGCAGCTCAGTCATTTCTAGGATTGCAGCGGGGAGGATTGCCCTTCGACTCGCTTCGCTCGCTCAGGGTAAACCCTTTGCTTGCTTTACGAATCAAATACCCATAAGCTTGGTCGTTTCAGCCGGCGCAACCCGGTTCGTCACTGTTGCTCTAACTAGGTCTTACGACTGCCGGCTTACACCGGCCACCCTGCTCTATGCTGTCTGGACTTTCCTGGGTGTACCGTATGGTACGCCCTATCATCCAGCTTCCTAGGCAGTCAAATTATACCTTAAAAGAGCTTCAGATTCAAATTTAACCGGAGGTTTGAGCGGGACTTAAAATTTCCTGTGCTACGACCTGAATGACCACAGCAATCGGTACTGCCAAAAGTGCCCCTCCTACCCCCAAAAGCCGTCCCCCGACGGTAATAGCAATAATAATCAGCAGTGGGTTTAGGCCAACTGCCCTTTTCATAAGCTGGGGCACGACGATATTACTTTCAAGCTGCTGGATAACTGCATACATTATACCTACAATAACCGCCAGGGGAACCGAAGTAGTAAAGGCTATTAAAACAGCCGGGGCAGCAGCGATTATCGGACCAATAATGGGAATTATCTCCAAAAGTCCGGCAATAATAGCCAGGGGAAGCGCATAGTCTAAACCAATAATAGTTAAGCCGATATAAACCGAAACGGCAATAACCACGGAAAGTATCATCTGGCCTCTTAACCACGCCCCCAGTTTACTTTCAATATCCTTAATTAATTTTTCAGCCCTCCCTCTATGACTTACAAACAACGCAGCTACCCGCTCCTCAATATGTTCCCTGTCCAGCAACAGGTAAAAGGTAATGACCAAAACCGTTACGAACCTAAGGATAAAGTCAAAAAGGTTTAAAGTTAAATCTATAATCTGGCCGGAAAATTTTGACAACTCGTTTTGGATAACCGATTGGTCAACCAAATTAACCTGCAGGAATACGCTTAAACTTTCTGTTAAACTCCGGACCAAATTACTGGTTTCGTTAATAAGCGGGGTAAGCCCTACAGTTAAAATTCCCGCTACACCGCCAATAAATAAGACAAAGATCAAACCTATGGCTGCAGGTTTTGGTACCCTCCATTTAACCAGCCTGTCTACCAAAGGGGCAAAAGCAGACATTAAAATAAAGGATATTAGAAGGAGTAAAATAACATCCATTATCAAAAAAAGCACCCAAAGAGAAATTAAAAAGACAGTAATAAAGATAATGGTTTTATATGAAATGTCTACCCTTCTAGTCATAGTATTTATAATACGTAAGACATTTCATAGAGCTTTAGCTCATACGAGATATCTACACGCCTGGTCATATGCCTGCATAGTACCACGATGCAACCTTTTTTTCTACCTTGGGCTCCCACCCCCGCTTGGTAATATCAAACCATAAAACCCCCTGTTCTTTTTTAAACCACGTAATTTGCCTTTTGGCATATTGAAAAATTTTTACAGATAACTGATCAATCAGTTGGTCTTTAGTGATTTCTTTGCTTATAAACTTTGCCAACATCCCATATTCCAACCCCAGCTCTTTCATCCGCTGCAGTGTTAAACCATTTTTGAATAATTCCTCTGCTTCTTTGATCATTCCCTGATCAATACGGGAAACTAAACGAAGAAAGATTCTTTTTTTAAGTATATCCCGGGGGGCAGTAAGACCGATTTTTAATATATCCCAGCTGTGAGCTGTGAGCTGTGAACTGTGAACTGTAGTACTGTATGGATTCATCAATATTAACTCAATAGAGCGGAGGAGTCTGCGAGAATTTTTCTTATCAGAATCTGTAAGCTTCTCAAAACGGGTAGGGGAGAGGGCTATTAATTTTTCCTGCAGCTTTTCTTTGGAAAGCTTTTCCAACTCCCCCCTTAGATTTTCATCTACCGGGATATTCAGGTTCGGAAATCCATAAAGAAGGCCCTTTAAATACAGCCCGGTTCCGCCTACAATTATCGGTAATTTCCCCCGGTTTAAGATATCTTCCACTACTGCCGTCGCCTGGTCAATGTAATCTTTAACAGTATATTGTTTCTTCGGATCCGCCACATCATACATCCAAATCTTTACCCTATTAATTTCCCATCGTGAATCGTACCTCTTAAATCTTAAATCTTGACCCGGCATTTTGCCAGTTCCTATGTCCAAACTCCTATAAACCTGCCTTGAATCGCAAGCCACCAACTCTCCGTTATATTTTTTAGCCAGGAATAGAGCAACATCCGTCTTGCCCGTAGCCGTGGGGCCTAGAATTACTAAAACTTTATTCACTCGTTTTTACCGAAAATCCAGGGGGTATTAGTTTTAATTTTTCTCTCTGCTTTTTGGTTTAACAATTTCCTTAAGCTTTTTTTCTCCACCATCCGGGCAACCCGGACAACGGTATCCGTCCCCACTTTAGCCTGGGCAGCTATTTTTCTAATAGATAACCCTTCTTCCAGGAGGTTAATTATTAAAAACCTCTGTTTAACCATCCGCCATTCGGAAGGGGTTAAAAGCTCCTTCAAAAGTTCATCCGGGACGTTAACAACTCTCTCTGCCTGCGGTTTTGACATGTGTGGATACATGGTAGTATAAAAAGGGTAGGGAAGTCAACCCTTCGACCAAGTTTATCCCGAGCGAAGGCGAGGGACTCAGGGTTACTTAATTTTTCTTTTGAGGGTTTTACCGGCGGTAAAACCGGGGGTTTTCTTTTGGGGAATCTGAATTACCTGACCTGTCTGGGGATTTCTCCCTCTCCTAGCAGCCCTTGACCTAATTAAAAAGGTTCCAAACCCTGTGATAATTACTTTTTCACCCCGGACTAAAGCATCATTAATTAAATTAAAGGTAGAATTTACAGCATCTGCAGCAGCTCTTTTGGTGAGAGACGATTTCTTAGCAACTTTTTCTATAAGATCTTTTTTAGTCATAACTTGAAAGCGAAGCTTTCATGATCCGCCTATCCTATGGCCTGAGAGTAACAGATGTTTATCCCTTTGTAAAGGGCTTTGTCTGTATAAGGCCAGGCCTTGAAAAACATCAGACTGTCATTGTAAGTTCTGTGGCCCGGACTTCACGGATAGCAGTAATCTTGACTTGTCCAGGGACCATTACCTCTTTGGAAATTCTTTGGGCAATATCATGGGTTAATTTGGGCAATTCGTCATCGGAAATCTTATCAGGATATACTATCACTCTTACTTCCCGGCCTGCTGCTACTGCAAACGCTTTATCCACTCCCTCAAAAGATGTGGCAATCTTTTCTATATCCTCAATCCTTTTAATATACCCTTCAATGTCCTCGCGCCTTGCCCCCGGCCTGGCACCTGAAATGGCATCTGAGATATAACAAATAATAGATTCAACAGAGGAAAACGGTTTATCCTCATGATGTTCGGCAATACAATTTACTACCTCCTCCGGAAGCCCAAACTTTTTAGAGAGAGCCACACCTTTTTCAACATGGGTCCCTTCATCTTCGGCTACAACCTTTCCAATGTCGTGAAGCAAACACCCTAAGCGGACAATGTTAACATTTGCCCCAAGTTCTTTGGCCAATGCTACCCCAATCCGGGTTTCTTCCTCGGTATGCTGGAGAAGATTTTGCCCGTATGAGTAACGGTACTTAAACCTACCCAAAATCTCTACTAACTCTTTTGGCAGGTTATAAACTCCTACTTCGTGGGCTAGTTGTTCACCTGCCTGTAACATTAGTTTTTCAATATCCCGCTTTGTACTCTCAACAATCTCCTCAATCCTTTGGGGTTGGATCCTGCCGTCTTGGATCAACCTTTCCAAAGAGACCCGGGCAATCTCCCGGCGGACAGGGTCAAAAGAGGAAATAATTAAAACACCGGGGGTTTCATCCATTAATACATCAACGCCTGTGGCATTTTCAAAAGCCCGGACATTACGGCCTTCTTTACCGATAATCCGGCCCTTCATCTCATCATCAGGGAGGCGAACTTGGGAAGTTGTAAATTCAGCCACATAGTCTGTTACCCCATGCAACATAGCTTCTGCTAAAATTTCCTTTGCTTTTTCATCAGCCTCAACTTTAATTTGCTCTTCGGCTTCCCTTATCTTTTTGGAAATTTCCGATGCCAGGTCTTTTTCAACGTTTTCCAGAAGGATTTTTTTAGCTTCTTCTGCCGAGATAGAGGAAGATTTTTCCAGTTTAGAAATTAAATCTTTGCGGGTTTTCTCTAAGGTTTCTAACTTTTCATCGACGTTTTTTAATTTTTCTGCCAAAAGCCTTTCACGCTCTTCTAAAATACCTTCGCGTTTGGCGAGTTTTGTTGCGTCTATATTAGCTTGCCCTGAGTCCTGTCGAAGGGCTTGCCCTGAGTCCTGTCGAAGGGCTTGCCCTGAGTCCTGTCGAAGGGCTTGCCCTGAACCAGCCGCAGGCTGGTGAGAGGATCCAAATGTTTTTTGCATATATTTTAGGAAAGTTAGGGATAGGAAAAACCGCCCGTTTTAAACGAGGTTTTCAGGAAATGAAGATGTAAGAGAAACCCTTATCATGACTTCTTATAATCCCTAACTTTCTTTTGTAAGTTTACCCCATATGTCGGATATTTTCAACTGCATCCTTGGCAACCGAATAATCAAAACCTTTTCTCATTAAAAATTCATAAGCTTTTTTCTTAAGCTCCTGTGGTGGTAAATTTCTCCAAGCCTTCATCTTTTTCTCCAATGCAAGTTTCGCAAGGTCTTCTTCACCCTGAGCGGAGTCGAAGGGCTCACTTAATACCTTTTCTATTATCTCCCGATCAATTCCTTTTTGAAAAAGCTCCATCTTTAAAGCCCTTTCCCCTTTTTGTTTACTTT
>LCEJ01000004.1 GCA_000997105.1 Candidatus Daviesbacteria bacterium GW2011_GWA2_42_7 | reverse complement strand
TCCGGGCTATAGGTCGCGGTGATTTAGTTTTGATAAAAGGCTCGCGCGCTGTTAAGCTGGATGACGTTGTAAGCAGGATAACCCGACGCAAATGATCGAACTTTTAGGATTAATTCTGGCATCTTTTGCTATAACCAGTTTACTCCTGGTCCCTTTTATAGACTTACTTTTTTACCTTCGCAGTAAACGCTTGGCTTCTGCCCGTGTGGCTGTTAATAAAAATTCGGATACCCCCATCCATGACGCTTTAATGAAGAAAGATTTTACTACCCCTGAGGGAGGTGGGTTATTAATTATCCCGGTGGTGATTGTCCTGGCGTTAATTACTTTTAAGGTGATGCACCTTCCTATAGCCCCGGAAATTTATGTCATATTTTTTACCCTGATTGCATTCGGGTCTTTAGGGTTGGTTGACGATCTAAGGCATATTTATACAAATACAGTAGGTAAATTTCATGGGCTTTCACCAAAGGTCATACTCCTTTTTCAGGTTGTTTTTGCCCTCTCAATATCGCTCATCCTATTTTTTGAAGTGGGCTTAAATAATATTTTTATACCGGTTTTCGGGAATGTTGTTTTAGGGTGGTGGTATATCCCTCTGGCTGTTTTTATTATCGTGGCTTTTTCTAACGCTTATAATATTTCCGATGGGCTGGATGGTTTATCAACAGGGCTTTTGACAATTTGTCTTTTTGCCTTTCTGGCACTTTCAAGTTCGGTTTTAAACCAGGACTTGGCTATCTTTTCCGGCATTTGGATCGGGGCTTTAATTGCATACCTTTATTTTAATGTTTACCCTGCCCGGGTTTATCTGGGGGATGCAGGGGCGTTGGGGTTTGGGGCAACGCTGGCGGTGATGGGGCTTATGACCGGTAAAGTAATCGGGTTGGGGGTTATCGGTGGGGTTTATATAGTGATTGCCCTTTCGTCCTTAATACAGATGTTTAGCAAGAAATTTTTAAAAAGGAAAGCATTCCCTGTGGCCCCTTTACATATGTACTTAAAATACATAGGGTGGGAAGAGCCAAAAATAGTAATGCGTTTCTGGCTTGCCGGCGCTATTTTAGCAATCTTTGGTTTATGGCTGGCACTTCTTTCCAAGTAATCCTTTAAACTGTTAGAATTGATATATGAAGAAATTAAGGATGCTCCGCCCAATGGGATTTAAGCGTAAATCTCCCGAATATGAGCCTCCAAGGATATCTGTCCAAGGGCACAGTGCGGATATCTTGCTTCTTGGTGGCGTAGTATTGCTTTCGATCTTTGGTTTACTGATGGTTTATGATGCTTCGCAGTTTGAAGCGTTCCAGGATCTAGGGGATAAGTATTACTTTATTAAACAGCAGCTTTTGTGGGTCGTTTTAGGGTTTACCGCCCTGGGTTTTTTTAGTATCTTTGATTACCACCGTCTGCAAAAATTGTCCCCGTTTCTATTTCTATTCTCTTTAGTGCTTTTGCTTTTGGTTTTTGTCCCCGGTTTAGGGTCTGCTGCAGGGGGGGCACACAGGTGGCTGAAGATTGGCGGAATAACTGCCCAGCCGGCGGAGATTATCAAGCTTTCATCGGTCATATTTTTTGCAAATTTTTTTCAACAAAAGGTTAAGTCATTGCCGTTTTTACTAATTTTAGGTTTGGTTGGAGTAATTGTCGGGTTGTTCCAAAAAGATTTAGGGTCAGCGGTAGTTTTTTTTATGGTTGCCTTTGGAGTATATTTTGCTGCCGGTGCCCCTATAATCCATTTGATAGCCCTCTCCTTTACAGGGGTAGCAGGGTTTGTCGGTTTTATTGCTACCTCAGCCTACAGGAAACAAAGGGTTTTGGCTTTTTTGGATCCGTTTGCCGACCCACAGGGTTTTTCTTACCATATTTCTCAGGTACTGATTGCGCTTGGTTCCGGGGGGCTTTTTGGGGTAGGGATCGGCCAGTCAAGGCAGAAATTTGCCTATATCCCCGAGGTAACTACAGACTCTATTTTTTCCATAGTTGGTGAGGAATTCGGGTTTTTCGGCGGTATAATACTGATTGCTTTGATTAGCTTTGTTGTCCTGCGGGGGATAGCCATTGCCCAGGCTGCGCCGGATAATTTCGGCAGGCTTTTGGCCATAGGCTTGACGTTATGGATTGGTTCACAAGCAGCGATAAACCTGGCGGCGATGGTTTCTTTGATACCTTTAACCGGGGTGCCGCTGCCTTTTATCTCTTACGGGGGCTCGGCGTTACTTGCGAATTTGGTAGCTGTAGGTATACTGCTTAATATATCCAAACAAACTAAAACATGAAAATACTAATTACTGGAGCGCATTTTACTCCGGCACAGGCAGTGATTGAGGAGCTTCAGAAAGAACCTGATATTAAAATAACTTATCTGGGGAGGAAATATACACAGGAGGGTGATAAGAGCCTATCTGTTGAATCTCAGATTCTGCCCAAACTTGGTGTTAAGTTTATCCCCGTTATTGCCGGAAGACTGCAAAGGTCATTTACTATTTATACTATTCCCTCGCTTTTTAAAGTTCCGCTGGGAGCTTTGCAGTCGTTTTATATCCTCTTAAAAGACCGGCCGGATGTGGTTTTATCATTTGGGGGTTATGTCTCTGTCCCGGTAGTGATTTCAGCCTGGCTTTTATCAATTCCTATAATTACACATGAGCAGACACTGGTTTCCGGCTTGGCAAACACCATTAATTCCTGGTTTGCAGACAAGGTAGCAGTTTCATTCCCTAACCATGAGGCAAGGCAAAACTCTAAACAGGTGTTAACAGGAAATCCAATAAGGCGGGAAGTTTTAGAGCCGGGGGGTTTTGGGGATGAGGAAATTAAGAAGATAGCGCAGTTATCCGATAACGGGAAGTTACCTCTATTACTGGTTACTGGTGGTAACCAGGGTTCACATGTAATTAATCTTGGGGTATTAGGGGTATTAAGGGAGTTAATAGATGTGGCTTGTGTAGTTCATCAAACAGGGGACTCTAAGTTTAAAGATTATGATAACTTAAAAGAGATGCAGAAAACTTTAAAAAAACCTGAAAGATATTTGGTGAGGAAGTGGCTTGAAGCAGAAGAGATGGGGGTAATTTTAGAAGGCACTGATTTGGTAATTTCCCGGGCCGGAGCGAATACTCTACTGGAATTGGCATTTTTAGGAATTCCTGCTTTGGTAATACCTATCCCTTATCTACATAAAAACGAGCAAATGGTAAATGCCAAATATTTTGAGAAGTTAGGGTTAGTAAGAGTGCTTCTTCAAAAAGAATTAAATCCGGAGAATTTACTTTCTTCGGTAAAAGATATGCTTAAAAATTTGCCTAAGCTAAAAGAAGAAGCAAAAGAGGCAGGAAAGGTTGTTGTCCCGGATGCTGCCAAAAGGTTGGCTTTGGAGACTATACTTTTAGCTAATGAAGATACCCCGACTTAAAGGTCGGAGTATCTTCTTATCTTTTTCGAGAAAAGAGAGATTTATCCCCGCCATTAAAATGGTAGGGTTTTCTCTCAAAGATAATAAAGAATTATGACCAAAGGGAAAAAAATAATTACAGCAGTTGTTTTAATGGGGGTATTAGGGGGAGCAGGGGTGTTGGTGGGTATAGGAGGGAGGATTAATAAAATAGAGGTTACAATAAATAATGCTGTGTGCACAACAGAAGAGGGGTTAAGGGTGGAATCGGGGTTACCCGGCAGTAACATCCTTTTTATCAGTGAAGAAACTGTAAGAAGAAAGCTTTTTGATAAATTTATTTGTATAAAAGATGTCAGCCTAAAAAGGCAATTTCCCAGTGTTGTAAAGTTGACCGTTGATGGGAGGGTAGCGATTGCTGGTTTGATGACGCACAAAGGCATCAGGATGGAGGCTACACCGTCTTCCCAGTCGGCACTTTTGGATTGGTCTACGCCTCAACTTACGTCGCAGCCATTTTTAGTAGATGATCAAGGTGTGCTTTTTGCCCAGTTCCAGGGTGAGGATTTACCAAAATTATTTCTACCGGAACAAACGGTAAAGGTTGGGCAAAGGTTGGATGAGGGGTTATTTAAGAAAATTTCCACGGTTTTTACAGAGACCAGAAAATATGAAATTAATATTTCGGAAGCTGAAGTCTTAGACCAGGATTTTTTAGTCTTAAGCCCCAGAAAAATTGCCTTCTCTTTAAAAAGGGATATCTTAAAGCAACTCGTCTCTTTACAATTAATCTTGCAAAAGGCTAAAATAGACGAAAGTATGATAGAAACGGTTGATCTTCGTTTTGATAAGCCTGTAGTTAAATTTCTACCCAAAAAATAATGGTTAAATAAAATGGCAAAGGACAAAATTTTATGCGCAATTGATGTAGGTTCTGCAAAGGTAGCAACGCTTATTGCCTCGATCTCTGAAGAAGAAAAAATAAATTTAATCGGTGTTTCTGCGGTAACTTCCCGGGGAGTTAAAAAAGCCCAGATTGTGGACATTGAAGAGGCTGTGGCGGCCATTACGGAGAGTATTGAGGCTGCCGAAAGGATGGCCGGTTACTCTATATCTTCCGCGTTTGTGATAGTAGGTGGCCCCCAGATAGAGAGTACTAATTCACACGCTGTGGTGGCGGTAGCCAGGTCTGATGGGGAGATACAGGAAAATGATATTTTACGGGTGAATGATGCCGCGCGGGCGATCCCGCTGCCTTCTGCAAAAGAAATATTACATGTAATTCCCCGGACATTTACTGTTGACGGCCAGGAAGGGATCCGCGACCCGATCGGTATGACCGGTGTAAGGCTTGAAACGGATACACATATTATTACCGGAGCTGTAACTTCTATGAAGAACCTGGTCAAATGTATGGGGAATGTGGGGGTTAACGTTGAGGAGCTTGTCTTTTCCGGTGTTGCTTCTTCCCAAGCGGTTTTAACAGAGACTGAGAAGGAGTTGGGGGTAATACTGGTGGATATTGGAGCCGAAACAACAGACGTTGTAATTTATGCTGACGGGGCGATTGCCTATTCAACGGTTATCCCAATTGGGGCACGGCATATAACTTCGGATTTGGCCGTAGGGCTACGGGTTTCACTTGAGTCGGCAGAAAAGATTAAGGTTTATTTGGGAAAGGCCAGTAAAACACCGGTATTGCCTGAAATTGTAGATAAATCGGAGAAAACCGGTAAAGAAGAGACGTTAGATGTTAGGAGTTTAGGGATTAATGAAGACATACAAAAGATATCTAAAAAGGCGGTTGCAGATACGATTATCAGACCCCGTGTAAGGGAGATATTTGAGCTTATAGGGAAAGAGATTAAAAAGAGCGGGTTTGGCTCCCAGACCCCTTCCGGTTTGGTGATTTGCGGTGGTGGGTCGCTTACGGTTGGGCTTTTGGAACAGGCTAAATATGTTTTGGGGTATCCTGCCAGGTTGGGTAAAGCAGATGGGTTAGTTGGCCTGACAGATGAAATTGACTCACCTTCTTTCGCCGCCGCCGCAGGGTTAATTATGTATGCGGCAAAAGAGGCAGGTGGCTCCCAATTTTCCCTGCCGGTTCTGGCCAAGGGGTTGCCTATCAAAGAGGTCTTTCAACGGGGAATTGATTTGGTTAAGTCCCTCCTGCCCTAATTTCTGCCCTGAGCCCCTCGACAAGCTCGGGGTGAACTGGGTCGAAGGGTTGACTAATTGAAATAGAAACTGTTAGAATCTGCCCAGATTGGTTATTAGTTCATAGTTGGTAGTTCATAGATTGAATGATCCATGAACAATGAACTGTGAACCGTGAACTATGTTAATAAAGCCTGACGTACAAAAATTTGCAAAGATTAAGGTGGTAGGTTTAGGTGGCGGTGGGTGTAATGCTTTATCTTCAATGATCTCCCTGCAACAAATCAAGGGTGTGGAATTTGTGGCAATTAATACCGATGCCCAAGCACTGCTTGCCAACCAGTCTCCCACTAAGGTGCAAATTGGTGAGGCCTTAACCCGGGGATTGGGATCAGGGGGTAACCCGGAGATTGGCAGGCAGGCTGCTGAGGAATCAGTCGGGAAGCTTGAAGATGTTTTGCAGGATGCAGATATGGTTTTCTTAACTGCCGGGATGGGTGGAGGGACAGGTAATGGAGCTATACCCATTGTCGCTTCTATCGCTAAGAAATTGGGAGCTTTGACGGTGGCTGTGGTTACTAAGCCATTCCATTTTGAGGGCACAAGAAGGATGATAGTTGCGGAGGAAGGGGTTGAAGCCCTGAAAAACAATGTTGATGCCTTGATTGTCATCCCAAACCAAAGGCTTTTGGAGGTTGTTGATAAGAATATGTCCTTACAGGATGCTTTTATGATGGCGGATTCAGTTTTAGGGCAAGGTGTGCAGGGGATATCAGACCTGATTGTTATGCCAGGTTTAATCAATGTTGATTTTGCCGATGTGAGGACAATTATGACCAGCGCCGGATCGGCCCTGATGGGAATTGGTCAGGCCGGTGGGGAAAACCGGGCGGAGACAGCCGCCAGGATGGCGATCGCTTCACCTCTTTTGGAAGTCTCTATTGAAGGCGCTAAGGGTGTGCTTTTTAATATCGTTGGCGGGCCGGACTTGGGGATGGATGAAGTGGATAAGGCTGCTAAGATTATTTCTGCCGCTGCCGATCCGGATGCAACTATCATCTTCGGTGCTACCATTAAAGATGACCAGGTAGACCAGGTAAAGATTTCAGTAATAGCTACAGGCTTTGACCAGACCAGGGCACGCTTGCGGGAGTATGCCTCTCCCGGAATAAACCCCATGGCCCAGGCTAATTTAGGGCAAATGGCAAGTAGCCCCCAGGATGATACCCAACAGGATGATACCAGTGCCCAGGATGATGCGCAGTATGCAGTTGAAGAGGAAGAAGACAGCAGACTGGATATCCCGGCATTTTTACGCCGCAATAACTAGTTTAACCTCGATTTTTCTGCTAGAATTACTCGTATGACTGGCTTTAAACCTGTTTCATCACAAGTAGATTTTCCGGCTTTGGAAAAAGAAATTCTGGGATATTGGCAACAAAACTGTATTGTTGAAAAATACCTCAAAAGGAATGAAGGTTCCGATAAAAAATTCTCTTTCCTTGACGGGCCTATTACGGCCAATAACCCAATGGGTGTCCATCATGCCTGGGGTAGGGCTTACAAAGACCTTTGGCAAAGGTTTTACAACATGAAAGGTTACAGGCAACGTTTCCAAAACGGTTTTGATGAGCAGGGTTTGTGGGTAGAGGTTGGAGTTGAACAAGAGTTGGGACTCAAAAGTAAAAAAGATATCGAGAATTTAGTGCCAGGAGATAAATTTGCCTCACTGGAAAAGTTTGTGAGTCTTTGTAAAGAGAGAGTAAATAATTATGGCGGTATTATGACTGAACAATCCAAGAGACTTGGGTATTTTATGGATTGGGATAATTCCTACCATACTTCCTCAGAAAAAAATAACTACACAATTTGGCGTTACCTAAAAACAGTTTATGAAAAGGGCTGGCTTTACAAAGGCCATGACAGTGTTCCCTGGTGCCCGAGATGTGGAACAGCCATTTCTCAGCACGAAATTTCAACTGAAGAATATAAAGAATTAACCCATGAATCAGTTTATATAGAATATCCGATTGTGGGTAAAAATAATGAATATCTTCTTGTATGGACTACTACACCGTGGACATTGCCGGCTAATGTGGCAATTGCGGTAGATGTCGAGAAAGATTATGTTGCGGCAACAGGCGAGGTAGCCGGCGATACTTATTATTTGGGTAGCGAGGCAGCAAAAAGGTTAAATCTTCATATTAAAAAGACAGTTAAGGGAAATGATTTGGTGGGATGGGAGTATACCTCCCCCTTTGATGACCTTGACCGTGTTAAAAATGCTTTGGGGGACTATCAACATCGGGTTATAGAAACCGACAAATTGATTCTACCAATTACCGAGGAAGAAGGTACGGGTTTAGTCCACACTGCTCCCGGAGCCGGAGCTGAGGATTTTCAAATAGGTAAGAAGTTTGGGCTACCTGTTATTGAAGTGATTAATGAAGCGGCTCATTACCTAGATGGGATGGGTGATTTTTCTGGACAAAATGCTAAATCCCATCCTGAACTGATAATTGATTACTTAAAACAGAAAGATGGGGGGAAGTTTTTGTTTGATGTTGTTCCTTATGCCCACCGTTATCCTACATGCTGGCGATGTAAGACTGAGTTAGTGTGGAGGGTAGTTGATGAGTGGTATATTGCTGTGGATAAAAAAAGTCCGGGTGATAATATAACTTATCGGGAAAAGATGCTGAGAGCTGCTAGGGAGATTGAATGGCAACCGAAGTTTGTTGAAAAGCGTGAGCTTGATTGGCTGGAAAATTTGCAGGACTGGTTGATTTCCAAAAAAAGATATTGGGGGTTGGCTCTGCCCATTTGGGAATGTCCTAAATGCGGGAATTTTGAAGTTATCGGGGGAAAGGAAGAATTAAAAACAAGAGCTGTCGAGGGATGGAATGAATTTGAAGGTCACACTCCCCATAAACCCTGGGTAGATCAGGTCAAAATTAGGTGTGACAAGTGTGCCGGTATAGCTACCAGAGTTCTTGATGTGGGTAATCCGTGGCTTGATGCCGGGATTGTACCGTACTCCACTATTACCGAAAAAGATAAGCAGGAAGTAAGTTACCTGGCGGATAAGAGATATTGGGAGGAGTGGTTTCCTCCTGAATTTGCCGTGGAGATGTATGAGCAAACTAAATTGTGGTTTTATGCCATGATTGCTATGAGTTCAGCGCTTGAAGGAAAACCTCCTGTGCAGCGGATTTTTGGCCATGGAAGAGTGGTAGATGAAAAAGGGGAAGAGATGCACCGGTCCAAAGGCAATGCCATCTGGTTTGATGAAGCGGCAGAAAAAATGGGGGCAGACGCAATGCGTTGGCTTTATCTTAGCGCAAATCCCAGTGATGACCTCCGTTTTGGGTATAACCTAGGAAACGAAGTCAAAAGAAGATTTCTTTTGATTTATTGGAACTGCTATAAGTTTTTTGTTGATTATGCAAATCTTAGAGAAGAGCCCGCCTGCAACGCTTTGCGAAGCAATGCGGGCAGGGAGTTAGGGGTATTAGATAAATGGATATTAGCTAAGTTAAATGTTTTAGTTGAGTTGGTAAATTCTAAACTGGAAAAATATGATGCGATGAGTGCCTCCCGGGCAATTGAAGACTTTGTGGTAAACGACCTTTCAACCTGGTATATAAGAAGATCAAGGGATCGGGTAGGACCCTCGGCAGAAAAGTATGAAGAAGAGGCGTTTTTATCAACAACTCATACTGTGCTGATTACTCTGAGTAAATTACTGGCTCCTTTTATGCCGTTCATTGCAGAAGAGTTGTATAGAAATTTGACTGGCGAGGAGTCGGTCCACCTGGTAGATTTCCCAGAGGCTGATAAAGAGCTAATAAATAAGGGTCTTATGGGGCAGATGGGTTTTTTAAGACAAATGGTGGAGGTGGGACACGCTCAAAGAAAAGAGGCAGAGATAAAATTACGGCAGCCGTTACAGAAAGTAACTTATGGCCTGGAGGAAAAACTGGATGATGACTTGGAGAAAATTTTAGCTGATGAACTAAATGTAAAGCAGGTTGAATATAAGCCGGGATCAGAAATTACAATAGATACAAACATTACTCCGGAGCTTGCGGCAGAAGGTGAAGCAAGGGAATTGGCCAGGCAAATTCAAAACTTACGGAAAGAGTCGGGGTTGACCTTAAAAGATAAAATTAGGGTATTATCCCCTAATATTCCTGAAAAAGAAGATCTTTTGCAGATGGTTTTGCGGCAAACCAATGCTTCGGAAATTTCCAGAGGTGAAAAATTATCCATTGAAGTTGTTTAATGATCAAAAGGCCTAAAGTTTTACCCGACCTATTAATTACCCTGCCGGTAATCTTATTGCTTTCCTTAGGGGTTTTGGTGATTTATTCATCTGACCCTAGGCTTGCCATACAACAAATAGTTTTTGCTTTAATTGGACTTTTAATTTATTGGTTCCTTTCCCTGGTTGATTTCCAGTCATATAATAATTACACAAAGTACCTGTATATTGGTGTATTAGCCCTTTTGTTAATAGTGTTTATTGTTGGTATTGAAACCAGGGGATCTTTAAGATGGATACAGGTTGTGGGGATAAACTTGCAGCCTTCAGAGCTTGCCAAACCTGTCCTGATATTATTTTTGGCAAAATTTTGGTCTTCCTCCAGGGCAAATTGGTTAAATATTTTTAAAAGCTTTCTTTTTATTGTGCCGCTTTTAGGTTTAGTTTTTAAACAGCCCGATTTAGGGACAGCTTTGACTTTATTGATGATTTGGCTAGTTATGTTAGTAGGGGCAAATATTTCAGCGGTAAAACTTGCCATAATGGGTTTTGTATCATTGATTTTTATGCCGGTAGCTTGGATATTCCTACAGGATTATCAAAAATCGAGAATTTTAAGCTTCTTTTCCCCTTTTAATGATCCATTGGGTTCAGGATACAATGTTATTCAGTCGACTATCGCTGTAGGTTCCGGGGAAATTCTTGGTAGAGGGTTGGGAAGGGGTACCCAGTCGAGGCTGCAATTTTTGCCGGAATACAGGACTGATTTTATTTTTGCTTCAATTGCGGAGGAATTTGGGTTTTTGGTTTCGGTAGTTGTGGTTGGTCTTTATGGGCTGGTTATTGGGAGAAGCCTTAAAATTATCCAGGAAACACGGAGTAGGTTCGGAAGCCTTTTAGTATTTGGGGTTTTAGGGATGCTGTTTTTCCAGATTGTAGTCAATATCGGGATGAATATAGGAGTGGCACCGGTTACGGGGATTACATTGCCTCTTCTTTCTTATGGAGGGAGTTCTATTATCGCAACCCTTATCTCTCTAGGGTTAATTGCCTCTGTGGCTAGATTTAATAAAAAAAGGGAGGAATTGGGATAGTCTTCCTTCTCCTTGTGATACAATTCCTTACGTGATTGAAAGAAAGATACTTGATCTTATCAAAAGAGACCGGCAGAAAGGTGAATTTATCTATCCTGATTATGGGAGATATTCCTTACTCGAAGTTGGCAACACGATTCCATCTTTATTTGGGGAAGAGTCAATTAGGCCAACACTTCCAGATAAATTTATTAATGGAGGGGAGCGGGGATTTAGTAAAGTAGTCACTTTTTTTATAGATGCTTTGGGATTTGACCAGATAGTTAAATATTCAAGGGATTATAAATTCCTAAACTTGCTTACAGACAGGGCGGTAATCTACCCTTTAACATCAGTTTTTCCTTCAACTACCTCAAATGCCCTAACAACTTTTTACAGTGGCCAAAGTCCCTTGGAACACGGTTTAATAGAGTGGAATCTTTATTTCAATGAATTCGGTGAAGTTATCGAAACCCTCCCTTTTAAACTAATTGATTCTGAAGAACGCGACAGTTTAACTCAACTCGGAGGTAATGGGGGGATGCTTTTTGAAGGGACGACTATCTTTGAAAGATTGGCTCATAGAGGAGTAAAACCGTTTCATTTTTCAAACGAGATTTTTTCCCATTCTGTTTATTCAAAGGCTGCTAAAAAAGGCAGCGTGACGGTTCCATACAGTAAGAATTCTGATTTATTCCCCCAGCTAAGAAGGCTGCTTGTGGGTACATCCGGCCCGGCTTATTTTGATGTTTATTGGTCTGAACTGGACGGAACCGGACATAGATTTGGAAACAATACGGATGAATATATGGTCGAACTTTCCACTTTATCACATCTTTTGACATCAGAGTTTATTGATAAAATAGACCGTAAAACCGCAGAGGAGACATTATTGATTATAATTTCCGATCATGGACAGGTTACAGTTAATCCGGAAGAAATTATTTGGTTAAATAAATACCCGGAACTTATCAATAATTTCCAAATAGGTGCAAACGGTAAGTCTATTTTACCGGGAGGTTCCTCAAGGGATGTTTTTTTAAACATTAGGGATGAAAAGATAGATGAATCCATAAAAATGCTTAAGGATTTGTTAAGGGGGAAAGCAGAGATTTTAACTATGGATGATGCGCTGGAGGCAGGGCTGTTTGGACCGGGGAGAATCTCCCAGAAATTTATAGAAAGAGCTGGGAATGTTCTGATCTTGCCTGCCCGGAACGAACAGGTTTGGTATGAACATGTTCCCAGTTCTCATGTAAAGCTGGGGATGCATGGTGGTTTGTCCGAGCAGGAGATGTTTATCCCTTTTGCAGCGGTGCAACTTAGTAAATTGAAGGATTAAAATGCTTACAGAGCAAGAATTAATATTAAAATTTAAGCAACATCCGGAACTTCAAAAGAGAGTAGGTATTTTAAAAATTGCTTCAGAGATTAATCCTGATTTTAAAAATCCTCATATTATAGGAGGTTATTTGAGGGATCTGGTTTTGGGAGTAAGCCCAAGGGACCGGCTCACCGCGACGAGCGTTTATGAGGGGGAAAAGGACAAGGAGCGCGTGGCGTACAGCCTGTCCGACTACTACACAAACGCCGACGGAGAAAGGGTGTTCGGCAAGAGGACTGATTTTAAATACCGAGGCGAGGTATTGGATGAGACCAGGACTTATGATGTGAGATACCAAGGGATGCTAATTTGGACAATATTTAGGGACAGGACCTTTTACAGTGTACTGGCCGGAGTTGCAACAAGGGGTTTATATTTATGCCACAAATTAGGCCTTAATCCCAGTGCTGCGTCTGAAGAGTTGTTTAGAAGATTTGAGTTTCATTTTGAAAGGCTGGAAGATAAGGATAAGCAGGCCAGAATAAGGTACTGGAACAAGAAGACTAAGAATTTAAAGGGGGTAGAGGCTATTTTAGAGAAATATGATGTGAAGAGCTTGTCTTTCTAGGGCTAAAAAGGTACAATACGCTTTGTATGAATTACGTAGTTTTTGAAATTTCAGGCAGACAATATTTGGTTAAACCCGGGCAGAGGATTGAAGTTGACAAGATTAATGGTGGCGAAAAAACACTTTCCATTGAGAAGGTATTGCTTTTGAAGGATGAAAAAGGGGTTGAAGTAGGAACACCCTATTTAAAAGAATCTTTGAAATTAGAGGTATTGGAAACTATTAAAAAGGATAAGGTAAGGGTTGCCAAGTTCCATGCAAAAGCAAATTATAGGAAGGTTTCCGGCCAAAGAAGGGAAGTTACAATAGTTAAGTGGGCAACTGAAAAGCAGGTAGAACCCAAAGTCAAAAAAGAGGCAGTAAAACCGGTAAAGAAGTCCGTGAAAAAAGCTTCTTGATCCTTCGGCAGGCTCAGGATCAACACTGAGCGGGGTCGAAGTGTTGACACTTTTCACAGAAAGTATTATGTTAACAATGAACAACGAACTAATAACTAATAACTAATAACTAATAACTAATTATGGCACATACAAAAGCAGGCGGTACAGCTAAAACAAATAGGGATTCGGTTTCAAAGCGCTTGGGCGTAAAGCGCTATGGTGGTGAAAAGGTCGAATCGGGTAATATTATAATCCGGCAAAAGGGAAGCCATTTTAATCCCGGTGCCGGAACAAAACTTGGAAATGACTTTACTATTTATTCTGTTTCTTCCGGGAAGGTCCAATTTAGCAAGAAAAAAGGCTGTCAGGTAGTATCAGTTAATGGATAATAACGATAATACGGATCAAGTCTTTGAATTGGATATAACACTTCTGGAACCTAATCCGCTCCAACCACGAGGTTTAATTACCCCTGAGTCTTTGGCGGAACTTGCCGAGTCGATCCGTGAGCATGGAATTTTGGAGCCGCTTGTGATAGCCCGGACGCCGGCCGGATTTCAGATTATTGCCGGAGAGCGCAGGTGGAGGGCCTCAAAATTAGCCGGGCTTAAAAAAGTGCCGGTGATTATTAAAACCACTTCTCCCCAAGGGATGTTGGAGATGGCAATTGTGGAAAATGTCCAAAGGCAGGACTTAAACCCCCTGGAGCGTGCCCAGGCTTACCAAAGGCTAATGGGGGAATTTAATCTGGCTAATTCTGAAATTGCCCAAAGGGTAGGTAAAAGCCCGGCCTATATTTCAAATACCATCCGTCTTTTAACACTCCCCGATGCTTTAAAAGATGCATTGATGTCCGGGCAAACCACAGAAGGACATGTCCGTGCACTTTCATCCCTAGAGGATCCCCAACTTATTGTTGATGCCTATAAAGAGGTTTTGCGGAAAAATTTGTCGGTTCGGGGTGCGGAGGAGTTAGTCCGGAAAATGCGGGTAAAGTTTGGTGTTGCGCCTAAAAAAGGTGTGGGAACCTCCATGCATATTTTAAATGACGAGGTAGACAGGATCCAACATGGGCTCTCATCTACGCTGTCTGACGGAGATAAGAAAGCAAATGTAAAATATGTTTTGACAGGGAACCATGCCAGGTTAGAGATTAGGGTACCCGGAGACCCGGATAGGACATCGGAAATTATGAGAAAAGTTTACGAGGCGATAACTTCTTTTATGGGGTCTTAGATTCTGGTCGCGGTTGCCAAAAGCGCCCTTGCCAGAATGACTGTTACTGAGATTCCACTCCGATCTTGATCAGCGTAAATTCTTGTGGAGGCCAGTACCTTAAAAATGCCGTGCCAATAATAAGCTCAGTCGGAACCGGGCCCCATTCCCTAGAGTCAGAGCTGCCGGTCCTATTGTCGCCAATTACAAAATATTGGCCATCGGGTACAACTACTTCTTCCCCATCAGTCAAAAAAGATTCTCCGGGTGTTATTGTCCCCTGAGGGAGGTAGGTTTCAGCAATCGGTTGGCTGTTTATTAAAACAGCGCCGTTTAGTAAGCCGATACGTTCATTGGGTAAACCAATGACCCTTTTGATAAAAACCTGGTCGGGGTTTCTTGGGTTTTGTAAAATTACCACTTCACCTCTTTTAAATTCCCCGCTTTTGGCACTAATTTTATTGGTGATAATATAGTCACCGTCCTGGAAATTAGGTACCATAGAACGGCCGGAGACTTTATGGGGCTCAGCCACAAAAAAGCGGAGGACTACAAAGACGGCCCCTATTATGGCGATAAATTCTATAAATTCTACTGCTTTTCCTTTGAATGAGGACCAGAAAGAAGGTTTTTCTTCCGGGTAATATGTGGGCTCCATAAACTTATTATCCTATATTTCAGGTTTGTAAGGCAAGGGTGGGAATGGTAAAATACAAACTATTATGGGCACTTAGCTCAGTGGTAGAGCGCTGCATTCACATTGCAGATGTCAGGGGTTCAAATCCCTTAGTGCCCACAGAACGGGTTTTTGTTAAACTATCCTTGTGGAGAAAGTAATTTTAAAAAAGTCGGCTTGGTTATACGGGGGGCAGGTTTTTGCGAAGGTTACCTCTTTTTTATATACCCTTTTTTTAGCCAGAAGCTTAGGGGTGGGCGATTTTGGATTATATGTGGCAGCCCTTTCATATTTTTCTTTAGTTTCCTCTTTAGCCGATTTCGGCATTACCAGGTTTATTACCCGAGAGGTTTCATTGGGACGGGAGAGGGTAGGGAAACTTTTATCCGCAGCAATTGTTTTACGGCTGATTATTTTATTGGTTTTTGTATTTGCTTTTTTAGGTGGAATTTATTTCCTAGACCCTGATCTTACGCGGCGTAATTTATTTTTACTGGCAGTCTTAGTCGCTTTACCGCAAAGCATATCTTTAACTTTGGATGCAGCTTTTATTGCATCTTTGAAAACAAAATATTCTGCCTTGGGGATAGCCTCTTTAAGTATCTTTACTGTGCTTATAGGTATTATATTGGTTACTTTAGGGTTTGGTCCGCAAGGAGCGGTTCTAGGGTTACTGGCAGGACAAGCCTTGTATGTGTTGTCTTTAATTGTTTTAGCATTTAAGGAAAGGTTGAACTGGTTGGAGGCTTTTGACTTCCAATTAATAAAAAGGATGCTTGCCGGGTCTTTGCCGTATGGATTTTTAGGTATCTTAGGACTGATTTATTTTAAAGTAGACACGCTTTTTCTTTCTTACTTACGGGGTAATTTTGAGACCGGCATTTACGGGGTAGCTTACAGATTTTTAGAAGCAATTGTCTTTATCCCCACTACTTTAGCAGTAACGCTTTTTCCTATTTTAGCCAAACTTCAGGAGATAGATAAGGCACAAATTAAAAAAATATATTATAAAAGTATTAAGGTGATGGCTGTCTTTGGGGTTATTGTGGCAGTGGGATACGTATTTATTTTACCTCTCATTATTAGTTTGTTCTTACCGCAATATTTAAAGGCGGTGGTAGTGGTACAGATTTTAGCTTTATCAATACCGTTTATGTTTGTACATGTGCCGGTTTCACAAATTCTACTTTCGTCTGAGAAATTTTTAAGGCAAGTAATTTTTATTTCTTTTGTGCCGCTTATTTTTAATATAACAGCCAACCTTATTTTTATACCGCAGTATGGATTTATGGCTGCTGCCTGGATTACCGTTATTTCAGATGTTATAAGTCTCTCAGTGCTTATTTTTTATATCCAAAAATATTACTTCGGACATGACTAAAAAATCTTCTGGTTACTATTTAGATTCTGCTGCCCGGTTTGGATGGGGGGAGGAATCTGCTAAATTAGATAAGGAGAGAGTAGCGCTATTAATAAACTTTATTGATGGTAGTAAGGTTTTGGATGTTGGCTGCGGCAGCGGGATTTATGTAGACTACCTAAGTTCATTAGGGTACCAGGTTTGGGGACTGGACTTTGTAGAAAAATTTATTGAAGGTGCAAAAAAAAATAAAAAAGGTAATTTTGTAAAAGGCACGGCTGAAAAATTGCCATTTGAAGATAATTTATTTGATACGGTTTTTTTATTTGATATTTTAGAACACGGAGACGATAAAAAAATCTTACAACAGGCAAAAAGAGTTACCAGTAAAAGAATAATTATTATTGTACCCCGGGTAGTAGATAAAGAGCTAGAACAATCAGGGGTAATTTTCCGGCATTATTTGGATAAATCCCATTTGCGTGAGTATAGTGAGGATGATGTTAAAAGCCTGATAAAAATGGTGGGTTTGAAGCTGATTTATTTGAAGCAGGTACACCCTTTATATAATGAGACTGTTTTTGCTGCACTTTTTAGGGGACCCGTATTATTAAAAAAAATAATTAGGAAAATTGTTTTATCCATACTACCAATACATCAATACCCCACGGAATATTTTGCAGTTTTGGAGAAATAATGAAAACTTTTGGTATTGATATATCTGTTTTAAATGATAAACAAAGGACCGGTATCGGGAACTATACTTACCAGCTTATTAACGGACTGCTAAAAATAAATGCTACGGATAAATTTATTCTTTTCGGTTTTGCCACTTTTCGAACTTATAATTATTTAAAAAATATTGATCTAGGAAAATATCCCAACGCGGAACTAAAGATAATTAAACTTCCTGCCAGGTCGTTTAGGACAGCCTTTTTATTATGGCAGAAATTAAATTGGCTCCCGGTAGAAAAGTTTATTGGCCAGGTTGATTTATTCCATTCCTTTAATTGGTACATGCCTCCCCAAGGGTCAGGTAAAAAGGTAGCTACCGTTTTTGATTTGACATCGGTTTTATACCCCCGGTGGCATGAGGAAAAAACCTCACAGCTTGATACAGTTCGTTTTAAAAGGATCGCCCGGTATGCCGATTTAGTTTTGGCAATCTCTAAAAGTGCAAAAGATGATTTTTCAAAACTTAAACCAAAGGGAAGGATGGAAATTATTTACCCGGCAGCAGACAGCTTGTACAACCCGAAGATTAATAGGGAAGGGACTGCCCGGGTTTTGCAAAAATTTAATTTACAGCCTGGATTTTTTTTATCGGTAGCAACTTTAGAGCCGCGGAAAAACCTTAAAAACTTAGTTAAAGGATATCTGGAAAGTAAATTGGATATTCCCCTGGTTTTGGTGGGAAAGATAGGTTGGAAAAATGAGGGGTTGGAAAACTTGACCAACCATAAAAATATAAAAATGTTAGGTTTTGTATCAAATGAGGAATTAAAAATTTTGTATCAACAAGCATTATGTGTAGCTTACCCTTCTTTTTATGAGGGTTTTGGTATTCCGGTTTTGGAAGCAATGAATTGTGGTACTCCGGTAATAACTTCCAATACTTCCTCGTTGCCGGAAGTTTGTGGAGATGCTGCTCTATATGTAGACCCTGAAAGTATTAAAGAGATTAGCAGGACATTAATTAAAATATCTTCTGATATAAATCTCCGCCAAACATTAAATAGAAAGGGTATAACCCAAGCAAAGAAATTTTCCTGGAAACATTCTGCTGAGAAATTAAACAGTTTATACCAGGAGATTACCGGTCAGCAGTAACCTTCAAGGAGAGAAGAACAATCCATAAAAAAATCCAGGGGTAAAATAGGGAGTTTATAAAAAAGCTGTTAGGTAAAAGCCCGGCCAGGGAAGCTATTAAAATAATCCCCCATTCTTCTTTTGAGGAAAGGGTGTGCCGGACCAGAAGGCCTAAAAAAACCAGATAAGCTATAAACCCTATGATGCCTGTGGTTGCAAGGACATATAAAAGGCTGGAATCGTTAGTTGAAGACCCCCGGCTTTGTAAAAATTCAGGGAGAGAGAGGTTATATTGGTCCAATGCGTAGCGGTAGGCATTGAAACCTACCCCAAGTACGGGAGATTTTTGGAACACTTCAAAGCCCTGCTGCCAGGTATCAAAACGGGCCTCTGCCGAATGTTCCCTGTCTATATTGCGGGGTAAGGCAATAGATTTTTGGTATGTATTAAAAATAAGGAAGAACCCAAAGAATAGGAAAAGGCCAAGAAGAAATAATTTTACGGATCTTTTTAAAAATGCAAGTGAAGAAAACGCGACTATTAAAAGGAGCGCCGAACTTCGGGAAAATGTGGTTACAAAAGCAAGGTAGGTGATAGTAAATGAAAGTATGAGTAATTTTTTTGGGAATATTTTACCTGCCTTTGTTGCAAAAACCAGCATAGTCAGGGCAAGATAGGCTCCGGTAAAGTTAGGGTCAAGGAGGGTTGAAGCTGTCCTGAAAAAATGGGGGTCCCACCCTTGGTTTTGCAGAAAGCCCAGGTTTGGTAGAAGGATCAGCTGAAACAACCCTAAGGCTGCAAGCCCTAAGCCGGAAAAGGTAAGGATTTTTGCAGTGTTTTTTCTTATTTCTGTTAAAGCGCCGCTGTAAATAACCCAGCCAAGTAGAATATAGGTTAGTAGCCTCAAGGTATAGGCAAAACTTTGCAGGTATTGGGTTAGGTTTAAATTAAGCGGTGATAGTATTAAAGAGAGCGTTGCTGCGGATACAAAGATTAGGGCTGCCAAAAGCCATAAGGGTGGTTTTTTTAAGCGGAACTTTAGTTTAAAAAGGGAAATAAGGACAAGGATAACTACCGTGATATCTAAAAGGGTGATACCTCCTTGGGACCCCTGGGGGAACTTGGCTATCTGCCCCAAGGTTAAGCTGATAATTAAGGCAATGGACGCCATCTATGGTTGATAAATAACCTTTCGGGTAATTTGGGTGGTGTTACCGGCTTGGTCTAAAGCTGTGATTACAATATTATTTTCCCCTTCACTGATATCAATACTTTGGGAAAATGTGCCGTCGGAGTTTACGATTAAACGGGTATTGCCGGCTGTCACATTAATCCCTTTATCGGCATTGGTAGTGCCTGAGACAGTAACTTTTTTATCTCCGCTTACGGTTTGGTTATCTGAGGGTGAAGATATCTCTAAATCAGGTTTGTCGCTGGTAAAAATAATACGGATTGGTTTGGAGGAGGGGCTTTTGTTGCCTTTTTCATCAACTGTTTTTCCGGAAATGTTGTTGGTGCCAATATTTAAAGAGATAGGACTGGTAGAAAAACTGCCGTCACCCCCGGCTTTGGTATCGGTTTTTAACTCATCATCAATATAAATCTCGACGGTTGATGAGGCAGCGGCATAGCCTTTTACGGAGATAGTGGCGGTGTTTGTGGCTTCATAAGGGATACTAAGGATAGGTGGGGCTAAGGTGGCGTTATTGGCAATAGAGCTTGTAGCTTTTGGGGCATCTTTAAACTTATTTATTACAGACAGGCCTCCTACAAGGGTGGGTAAAATCCATGTAAGAAGGGCATAGAGAAGGAAAAACCCTAAAAGGATAGTGAAGATAAATTTTCGCTTACCCTTTTTCTCTAAACGCCGGACAGAAAGAGGTTTTGACCTTGAACTATATCTTGATTGGTAGCGTTTCATAATTTTGAGCAAAGCGAAAAATTTCAGGCTTTGCTTATATATAACCAGTATACTGTATTTTTTGAGCCAGCGGTGAGGATTGAACTCACGACCTCTGCTTTACGAAAGCATTGCTCTGCCACTGAGCTACGCTGGCAATTTATATAGCTTTATTTTACAAAAATCGGGGAGTTAAGGGAAGTTGGAGGTAGGGTATAAGTTTATAAGCTTAGATTCTGAGAAATTTTAGAGACATTCCAAAGCTAAAAGTTGTTAGTTCGATAAAAATCCTATGGATCTCCTGATGAGGTCTTAGCCAGACTGCCAGAATTCTTCAGATTGTTCCTATCTGACGGTCTATTACCAGATTTAGTTTATGCTTTAGAACTAAAAAATGCATAAGTATGCATATTAGAAATAATCAAAAAAAATAGAGGTATTATCCAATATTTGGACGAAATCCTATTTGAGTATCCCGCTTCCTTCTTTCATAAACTTGTAATTCTCTCGCTAAATTATCTGTTGTAACATTACTTTGGTTTTCACCTTGAAGTTCGCCAGCAACTTTATTTTCTAAGACTCGTCTTATGATTTCTGCTATATCAGCACCACTAAATCCTTTAGATAATCTCATTAGTGCGTTGAGGTCAACATCAGCCGCAAATAAACTTCTGTCAGCTTCTCTTTCCGCTCTCGCAATTTGCACTCTGTAAATGTCTAGTAATTCTTCGCCTTGTGGTAGACGGATATTATATTGACGGTCAAATCTTCCAGGTCTAAGCATAGCTTCATCAACATCATCTTTCCTGTTTGTGGCAGCTACAAAGATTGTGTTGTGGGTAGACCTAAAACCATCCATGTATTCAAGCAGAGGATTTAGTATTTCGTTTGCTTTCTTTGAAGAACCGCCTCCTTGAGTTGGAGGATACTCGTCTCGACTTATAGCCACATTATCAAATTCATCAATAAACACTATTTTCTTTCCATCAATTCTGTCAAGTGTCTCTAAAATAGATTTTACATTTTCCGCAGTATGGCGCACCCATCGGGATGCTACATCTGTAAATTGTAATGAAAAGAATGGAATGTCAGCTTCGTTGGCTAGAGCCTTCGCAATCATGGTTTTACCAGTTCCGGGAGGGCCATAAAGTAAAACACCTCTTGGTGGTCTTGTTCCCCATTTAGAAAACAGGTCTGGATTCTGTAAACCAGCGACAAGAAGTTTTAGGCTTCCTTTAACCTCGGCCAATCCACCTATATCTGTAAATGAAACAGGAGGTTCTTCAATGCGAGTTAACCCAGCTTCAACATCAGCATGCCACAAATGGTCTTTAAGTGAAAATCTGTATACACCTGGCTCTATTGTTACTTTTCTTCCTTGTTCTGCTTGAACCTTGCTATCTTTTTTAGTTGTTTGGTCTTCGCTAGAATCAGTAGCTGGTTCATCAACTTGAGTAGGTGTGGCCTCAGGTTGAGCCACGACTGGTGTTGCTACTTCTATACCAAGTTTCTTTGCCATATCTTCTCTTCGAGTTCTTAATTCAGTTTCTTCTTGCTCTAATTTTGTGTAAAGATTTCTTAAAATTACTATCATTGAAAGATTCTTGGGAAATGGTTCTCGTGGGGTATCTTTCTCAGTTGGAGTAGGAGGAAAATTAAAACTATATGGATGTTCATAAGCCGCATGAACTAATACACCCGAAAGATAAAATGTATTAGAGAGTTCTCTCATGGCTTCTTCCAAACGATATGAAGTTCCTATTTTTCTTGGCAATAAGTCTGCCGACCTACCATCTTCTCCGATCGCAATTTGTCCTTCAAAATCAGGAGCTAAAACTTTCCTCATGTCGAGTGCAACAGGAGTGCGTCTAAGGTTTCTTCTTAATGGTGGATTTGCAGCTTTTAATGTAATACCTAATGTAAGTAAATCGGGTGAGAGTTCAGTTGGAGCATCTGTTCGTTGTTCGGCTGCATATCGAATTTGTGCAGGGTCGAGTAAACCAGCCCGAACTTCAGTCACTTGCCATCCTTGTGTTGGATTAAGCCAGCTTAATATATCTCGTGTATATTCCTGAATAAATTCTGGAAGTGGTTCTTTTACATCCACTCCTACTTCCCATCCACCTGTAGCACCGATAGTGCGTTCATATGTGGCTATATTTCTTTGTTGTGTCGACTGTTCTCGTTCTGCCATATTAGTTCTTTGTTTTATTTATTTGTAACGGCTGATAACTAGTGGTGATTATACGCAATTTTGGGTTGTAAGTAAAATTTGTTGATACTAAAAGGAAGGGACTATAACCACAAACAGAAAAAAAGGAGGTGGTTAGTAACATATGCTACCATTAGAAGAAATAAAAAAATATTATCCTAATGCATCTGAAGACGAACTAAAAGAGATACAAGAAGTTGTTTATCTGTTGGCTTGTTCAGTTATGCAAGAATGTTATGGGTTAAAGTGGATGGGGAGTTTTGAAGAGTCCGACCCTGATGAGAAATAGTAAGCTTAAGGCTAGTTCGATTCCCCTTAGGGTATGAGGTTATGAGCCTAGATTTTGACACATTTCAGCAATTTTCCGAACCTAAAATCCACGAGTTCGATTAAAATCCTATGGAGCGGGATAAGGGAATCGGACCCTCGGCTCTACCTTGGGAAGGTAGCGTATTACCACTATACAAATCCCGCGCTGATCGGGATAATTATACCATTCGGGGAGCAGGATTTACTTATCTTGGGATTTTGAGGACTTGGCCAGGTTCGATTATATCAGGGTTAGTAATCTTGTTGGCCTCAGCAATTTTTGTGTAAGCCATAATATCCCCATAAGATCTTCCTGCGATTGTTGACAGCCAGTCACCTTCAACTACAGTATAACTATCTCCGGTAATCTTTTCACCCCAAATTGTTAAATTAGTTGCTCCGCCTGTCCCTAGGTCCTGGCTTGGTGCAACTGTTGTTTCTGCTTTTTGTGCTGTTGTTTCTAACTTTGGGATTTCCAAAACCTGGCCGGTGTTTATTATCTCGGAATTTGCCAGTTTATTGGTCTCAGCAATCTTGGGGTATTGGTAACCGTCGTTGTAATATTTTTCGGCAATAGAAAATAAGGTATCACCTTCTTTAACTGTGTATTTACCCGGTAAATTTTCCGGTTTAACATCCGGTGTTACCTCAGATACTGTATTTTGGGAGGGGCCTAAAGATGGTTCACTCCCTTTGAAAAAATTAAAGACTAAAATTCCGGCAACAATAACAATCAGAAGCCCCAGGACTAAACTTAAATATGACTGGTTTGGTTGGATTTCTTTTTGGACCCTTTGTAAAAGTGATTGGGTTGAAATGGCACTTGAAATGGACCTTGCTTTCCTTTTAATTTTTGGCAACTTAGTAACCTCCTTGACACTTAGGCAGGTTTTAAAAGTGTTGACTACTATTTACCTGATTTAAAAAACTTTGTCAAGTCTTATTTAATTTGTTACAATACAGCGTGCGTGGGCTCGTAGTGTAGTGGTCCGACGTAAAGTCGGACTCCGTATGTCGCTTTGCGACCATCGGAGTTATCACGGTCCGATGGCCATCGGACAGATCACCGGTTATGAATTGTATTTATATTTTACAGTCGTCAGTAAACGGTAGATTTTACATCGGGTCAACAAATGATCTGGATCGGAGGATTACTGAGCACTGCGTAGGGAAAACTAAGAGTTTGCAAAATTTAAGGCCGCTGCAGCTAGTTTTCCACCAGGAATACCAAACAATTGAACAAGCTCGAATTATTGAGAGAAAGCTTAAAAAATTGAAGAGTAGAGTTATTATTGAAAGAATTATAAAAGAAGGATTTGTAAGTTTGGGCTCGTAGTGTAGTGGTTATCACGCCTCCCTGTCACGGAGGAGATCGCCGGTTCGAATCCGGTCGGGCCCGCCAAAGATCTTCCTGCTAGTGATATACTGACCTTGATGAGTTTCTCCAATTCTAATGTGGCTAAGATGTTGCGGGGGGTGGCTGCGGCATATACCCTTAAAAAAGCCACTATTTTTCAAATCCGGGCTTATGAAAATGCTGCGGATGCCATAGAACACTCTACATCCGAGGTAAAAGACCTTTGGGATGATAACCAATTAGACCAACTTTCCGGCATAGGGCCAGGTCTTAGGGGATACCTTGATGAATTATTTAAGACTGGCAAGGTTAAACATTGGGAAGAGACAAAGAAAGGAATTCCGGAGGCTGTATTTGAATTCCTAGATATTCCGGGTGTAGGGCCAAAAACAGCTTTGGAACTAAGTAAATTTGGTGTTAAAAGTATTAAAGATTTAGAAGATAAGCTTAAATCGGGTGAGTTAATCAGGAAAGGGTTTTCTGAAAAAGTTGCCATAAGGATTGGAAGTGCTTTAAGAAGACAAGTTGTGGGTATCAAAGACGGCCGGATGCTTTTGCCTTATGCCTTTGTCCAGGCAGAGAAGGTGTTGGAATACCTTAAAAAGAGCCCGGATGTTGTACAGGCTGACGCACTGGGAAGTTTACGCCGGATGGTGGCAACGGTAGGGGATTTAGATTTTGCTGTGGCTACAAAAAATCCGGAAGGAATTGTAAGGCATATCGTTTCTATGCCCGGGGTGGCCCAGGTGGTGGATAAAGGGGATACTAAGGCTACAGTCAGGCTTGGCTCAGGAGTCCAACTTGACTTTTTACTTACCCATCCTGATGGCTATGGGGCACTTTTACAGCATTTTACAGGGTCAAAACAGCATAATATACATTTACGCACAATAGCACAGAAAAAAGGTTTTTCAGTGTCAGAATACGGAGTAAAAAAGGTAAAGGGTGAGGAAATAATAAAATGTGAGATGGAGGAAGAGTTGTATGAGATGCTGGGGATGGAGACGCCGGTGCCGGAGATTAGGGAAAATACGGGAGAGATTGAGGCTGCCTTAGAGCATAAATTGCCTAAGCTGATTGAGCTTAAAGATATTAAGGGTGATTTGCATATCCACTCCAGTTTTCCAATTGAGCCTTCGCACGACTTGGGGTTGGATAGTCCGGAAGATATGATTGCTGAAGCTAAAAAGATGGGCTATTCCTATTTAGGCTTGTCTGAGCATCAGCCGAGTGTGGCTAACCATACTCCGGAGCAAATGGTTGAGCTTATTAAACGTAAAGCGAAGCTAGTTGAACACATAAATTCCTCAGACAGAAATACCCGAGTAATAAATTTACTCGAGATTGATATTATGCCTGATGGATCCATTTCCGTGCCTGACGAAGCACTAAAACTGCTGGATTTTGCCATTGCCGGGGTGCATTCCGTCCACCGTATGGATAAGGACAAAATGACGGTGAGAATTTTGAAGGCGTTGGCAAATCCTTATGTTAAGGTGTTAACCCACCCTACAGGCAGGCTGTTAAACGAAAGGGAGTCTTTCGAGGCTGATTGGCCAAGAATCTTTGAGTTTGCGGCTAAAAATAATAAGGCCTTGGAGATAAACTCATTCCCGAACAGGTTGGATTTAAGTGATTCTCTAGTTAGGGAAGCAAAAAGGTATGGAGTAAAGTTTGTGATTAATACTGACTCACATGAGGCAAGCCAGATGGAGAATATGAGATTTGGTGTAGCTGTAGCCAGGCGTGGCTGGGCAACAAAGGAGGACAGTGTAAACGCTTGGGACTTTAAAAAATTTGCTAAGTGGTTTGGGATAGTATGACAGGTGTGGTACAATAAAAAAGATGATTAGCTTTTATGTACTAATTGCCTTAATAGTAATTATTGCCCTTTGGTTTTTATCCACCTACAACCACTTTGTTACCCTTAGGAATCGTGTCCGTGAGGCATGGTCACAAATAGATGTCCAACTTAAAAGAAGGTCTTCTTTAATCCCCAACCTGGTAGAAACAGTTAAAGGATATGCTAAACACGAAAAACAGG
>LCEJ01000003.1 GCA_000997105.1 Candidatus Daviesbacteria bacterium GW2011_GWA2_42_7 | reverse complement strand
TTCATTGTGCTGGCCGGATTACAATATCCGGTTTTTTAAAAAAGGGGCTGTTACCTGGGGTAACGAAATCCATAGACCGCCGAAAGCTACCGGTGAAGGGATAAAGCTTCCGGAGGAAGAAAAATATGCCATTGCCCATTATCACTATGAAAGCGTTTCCCAGTTTATAGAAAGAATGAACCGCTACACATCTGTCCAGGCAGAGGAGCTTAAAAGCCAAGGCTATATATTCAACTGGCGGGATCTTATCAGTAAACCTAATAGTGAGTTTTTAAGCAGGTTTTTTTTAAACCGCGGTTTTGAGGACGGGCTGCGTGGGCTGGCTTTAAGTTTGCTTCAGGCTTTTTCCTTTCTGGTAGTTTATTTAAAAGTGTGGGAAATTGAGAAGTTTGAACAAAAAAGTATTGCTTTATCAGAGATAAAGGAGGTTAGCAGCCAAGCAGGAAAAGAAATTAAATATTGGATTAATTTTTCTGCCCTCTCTAAAAATCCATTTAAAAGAATTATCCAAAAAGCCAGAGGTCGTGTTTCATAAGCACAGAGAAAACCCCACTTTGAGAAAGTGGGGTCATATAAACAGTGCTTTCAAACTTCCGCACAATGCGGAATAATAATGAAGAGAGGGTTTTCTCTTAAGCTTGAAAACTTAAAAAGAAAACCGCAGACTTTTAGTCTGCGGAAGTTTATGAAAAAAGTATTCGTCGTAATTTTAAATTATTGTGTCGCAGAGTTAACGATAAAAAGTGCTCTGTCTGTTAAAAAATCTACATATAAAAATACAGAGATTATTGTTGTGGATAATAATTCAGGAGACGAGATAGGGGAAAAACTAAAAGATTTTCCGGAAGTTGAATTTATCCCAAGTAAGGAGAATTTAGGATACAGCGGGGGGAATAACCTAGGAATTAAAAAAGCCTTATTAAACGGGGCGGATTATATATTTATTCTTAACTCTGATGCGACTGTGGAAAGTGGAGCAATTGCTAGTTTAGTGGAGGAAGCTGAAAAAGGGGCGGGTGAGTTGATAGGCCCGAAAATATTATTTACTGAAAGTAAGACTATCTGGTACGCAGGGGGAATATTCGATAGAAATAATGTTATAGGAAAACATCGGGGAGTAGACGAAAAAGATGAAGGGCAATATGATAAAACCGAAGAAACAGACTATATTACCGGGGCGGCACTTTTTGTGAAGAGAGATGTTTTTGAAAAAATCGGCTTGCTGGATGAAAAGTATTTTCTATACTATGAGGACAGCGATTTTTGTTTCCGGGCCAAAAGAGCCGGCTTTAAAGTATTGTTTGTTCCAAAAGCTTTGGTGTATCACGAAAACGCCCAATCAACCGGGTTAGGTTCACCTCTGCAGGATTACTACATTACACGTAACCGAATGTTATTTGCCTCTAAATTTTTACCACTGAGGACAAGGTTTGCTCTCTTGCGTGAGGCTTTGCGGAATTTTGGTAATCCAATAAGAAGAAAGGCTTTGGCTGATTTTTTAACCTGTAAATTCGGGAAAGGGGATATTTGATGCTTTCAGTGATTGTTATAACTAAAAACGAAGAAGCAAGAATTAAAGCTTGTCTGGAATCAGTTAAATGGGCGGATGAAATTATTGTTGTTGATAACGGGTCAACAGATTTAACTTTGGAAATTGCCAAAAAATACACCAATAAGATTATCGATTTTAAAGGCAGTGATTTTGCCGGTTTGCGCAATAAAGCAATGGAAGAGGTATCAGGGGATTGGGTGTTTTATGTTGACGCAGATGAGAGAGTTTTGCAGCCGTTAAAAGAGGAAATTGAAAATATTATCCAAAAAACGGAAAAATCAGCCTTTGCTGTTTCAAGAAGGAATATTATATTTGGAACTGAGCAAAAATATGGTCCTTTTTGGCCGGATTGGGTAATTAGGTTATTTAAAAAATCCGAATTTGAGAGTTGGGTTGGGGAGGTTCATGAATACGGAAAATTTAGAGGAGAGTTAGGGTATACAAAAAACTCTTTTCTTCACTTAACGCACAGAAATGTTGACCAAATAATATTGAAAAGTTTAGATTGGTCAAAGATCGATGCTAAACTGCGGTTGGAAGCAGGTCATCCTAAAATGTCCGGATGGAGATTTTTAAGGATTTTGATATCTGAAATATTTAACCAGGGTATAAAAAGGAGAGGATTTTTTTCCGGAACCGTTGGGGTAATGGACTCTCTGCTGCAGGTCTTTAGTATGGTTTTAACCTATATCAGGCTTTGGGAAATGCAGCAGGAGAAGCCACGGGAGCAAATTTACAAAGATTTGGATGCAAGGTTGATTGAAAATAACTTCAAAGCATGAAGATTGGTATTTATACCCCATATTTAGATAGTTTTGGCGGCGGAGAGAGATATATGCTTACCATTGCCGAAACTTTATCTAAAAACCATGATGTAGACCTTCTTTTAGATGAACACCAGCTTTCTTTAGAACCGGAAAAACTGATAGCCGATTTAGGAGAGCGGTTGGGTTTAGACCTTACAAAAGTAAATTTAAAAAAAGCCCCGCTTCAAAGAATAGGTTTTTTAAAAAGGTTGTTTTTCTGGAAAGATTATGATGTACTGTTTTATCTTACTGATGGGAGTGTCTTTTACTCCACAGCTAAAAAAAGTATTATCCATTTCCAGGTCCCCTTTGAAAATATCGGGGCTAAAGGGTTGTGGGGGAAGATAAGTAAAGCTTTTCTACGAATAAAGCTTTCAAGCTGGGATACGGCAATTTATAATTCACAGTTTACACAAAGCATTGTAGAAAAAGGCTGGCCGGTTAAAGGTGAAGTTGTTTACCCGCCGGTTGATGTTAAAAAAATTAAACCACTGGAAAAGAAAAAACAGATCCTTTCCGTTGGCCGGTTTGTGAGTTTTTCCAAATCAAAAAAACATGAGGAGATGATAGAGGCTTTTGCGGATTTACACAAGAATGGTTTAGCAGCTGGTTGGAGTTTACATCTGGCCGGTTCGGTTGAAGGAGATGAAAGTTATGTTCAAGAACTTCAAAATATGGCCAAGGATGTGCCTGTAAAATTTTATCCGAACTGCTCTTTTGATGATCTGCTAAATCTTTACGGAGAATCCTCTGTATACTGGCATGCGGCCGGATTTAGTGAAGAAGACCCGTCTAAGATGGAACATTTCGGCATTACAACCGTTGAGGCAATGGCGGGTGGGTGTGTCCCGGTTGTAATTGCTAAGGGTGGGCAGCCTGAGATCGTAGAAGATGGGTCTTGCGGGTTTCTCTGGAATAACTTAGGACAGCTGCAGGATAAAACATTAAAAATTATAAGAGACCCCAAGATGATGGGAGAGATGGCAAAAAGGGCTATCGAAAGAAGCAGGTTATTTTCAAAGGAGCGTTTTGAGGCAAAAATTAAGGATTTAATATAAGCAAGAACATGAACGGTATAAGCGTTATTATTGTAACTTTTAATAATGAGGAAACTATTAAGAATTGTTTGGGTTCAATCTTTCTTAATTCTCCCGGTGTTGAAGTTATTGTGGTTGATAATAATTCCAACGACAGGACTGTTGATATTATTAAAGGGTTTAGAGACAAGGTCATATTATTGCAGCCGGGTGAGAATTTAGGTTTTTCTAAAGCAAATAATTTAGGAGTAGATAGGGCAAAATTGGATTTCCTTATCTTTTTAAATCCCGACACAGAAGTTTTGCAAAAAAGCGGGCTTGAAAAGTTGCGGGAAGCGTTGGTAGACAATCCTGATTTTGGGTTATTGGGTCCTAAGCTGGTGTATCCAAACAATGAGCAGCAAAAGTCGGTACGGAATTTACCTACTATTGCCAGAGCTTTTAAGGAATACATACTGGGGATTAAAGGGTCATATGATTTTTACTTACCTGACTGCGAGAGTGTATGTGAAGTGGAAAGTGTTGTCGGTGCATGTATGATTACCAGAAGAGATATATTTAAAAAGGCAGAGAGGTTTGACGAGAAGTTTTTTCTTTATTTTGAAGATTTGGACCTTTGTCGCAAAGTAAGGAATTTAGGGTTTAAAGTCGGTTTTTATCCTGAGGTTAAGATAAAACATTACGAGGGAGCATCCGGAAAGGGGCAAAAAACCAATAAGTTACTTCATCAATCTGCGAAGCGTTTTCATGGGGTACTGGAATATTATCTGATTCAAATTATTATCCGAATTGGTAATCGAATTCATGGATAGAAAAAGTATATTAATAATATTAGCTGTTGTCTTTATAAACCCCTGGATTTGGAAAATTATTTCAGGAAACCTCTTTTTAGCTTTGCTTTTAATTTTTTTAAGTTTATCTCTTTACGCTGCTGTTTCCTTAAAAGAGAATTACCGTCGCTATATTTGGTTGACGATTATTTTTGTGGTACCGGTTAGCACACTTGTCTTTTTAAGCTCTTTTGACAGGAATTTATTTATTCCTTCGTCTGAGGAGAAGTTGAGGCAAGATAGTACACACCTGTATTTTTCTCATAATTTGGGGGAAATTTATCTGAATAAAGCAAGTTTATATTTTCACAAGAATTTAGACCTGCCTTTTTACAAATTACAAAGTAATCTTTTCTCCAATTTAGACCCTAATCTTTATTTTTTTGCCGGCCACCCAAGAGAACGGGCAGGTGTGGGAGATTTTGAAAAATATTTATTTTTATCTCTTCCTTTTTTTATTGCCGGAATTGTAATCGCAGTACAAAAAAAGCTTAAATTTATAGCTTATTATTTTATTGTAGTTGCCGTAGCCGGGGCTTTGTTACAACCGGATGCCGGGGGGCTTCTTCGTTTTTACGATTTAGGAGGGATGCCGCCCGGTTTAAACATCGATGAGTCGTCGATGGGTATAAACGCATTGTCTTTACTGGAGACAGGGCGGGATAGGTATGGCAAAGAGCTACCGGTATTATTTCGTTCATTTGGTTCTTTTCAGGCGCCACTTTATACATACTTGTCGGTGATTCCTGTATCGATAGTAGGGGCGAATACATTCTCTATCCGGGTAGTCTCGGCTGTTTTTGGATTAATAGCAGTATTGTCTACATATTTGATTATCCTAAGGTTTAAAGAAGAGAAAGGTACCTCATTTGCTTTGCTCTCCGCGGCTTTTTTGGTTATTGCTCCATGGGCGGTTTTCTTTAGCAGGATTGCCACTGAGGCGAATTTAGCTTTTGGTTTATTTACGCTGGCTGTTCTTTCGTTGGTGCTTGCTTTTAAGCGCCCGTGGTTTTATGTAGTAGGATGTTTTCTTTTGGGCTTAACGACACACGCCTATTACAGTGAACGTTTAACTGCTATGATCTTTTTGGCTGTTTTTACTTATTTTTTCAGGAGTTATTTTCTAAAAGAGAAAAGATGGGTTATAGCCGGAGTGGGGCTATTCCTTCTGACACAGGTTCCACATCTTTTTGTTGCAGGAACAGGTGCTTTAACAAGAAGGGTGGAACAGGTTTATTACTTAAATGAAAGTTTTTTCCTGCAAAACGGTGGGGATCTTAGGAACATTCCTTTCATTGGAAAGTGGGTCTATTATCTAAGGGAGTTTTTTAGTCAGTATCTGGCTTATTTCTCACCGAAAAATTTATTTTTTGATCCCGATCCCCAGGGAGCCAGGGCTATCCCGAATTTAAGTGTCTTTTATAGCTGGATGATTATACCTTTTGCCCTTGGCCTTAGATATATAATAAAAAATTTCCGCTTGCCAATTGTAAAATTAATTTTAATTTTAACTTTTATTGGTCCTATTCCGGCTGCACTTTCCAGAGACCCTTTTTATACGCTACGGGCTCTTATATTCCTTTGGGCTGTTACTTTGATAATTGCTTTAGGGTTTCATGAAGGATTGGGTATCCTTGCAAGACGGATAAAAAATCAGAGCATGAGCTTTGCCTTTAAGCAAGCTACGATAATTGGTCTTTTGCTCTTTTCCATTTCATCCTTATACCTTTCGTACTTTATCGTAGGAAGATACGAACGGGGAGAGAGTTATGGTTATTCTTATGTTAAACTTTTGGATAAAATAAATGAATTCAAGGAGGATAAGTTTGTGGTGGATTCATCGAGGGATTTAGCAATAGGCGTAAGGTATGCTTATCTACTGCATTATAATCCCAAAATATTACAGCAGGAGCTTGGTCCTCAGGTGTCTGGCCGTTATTATTCCAGCGTTGAATTTGACGAGCCGTATACACTGGGACAGATTGAGGCAAGGCCGATTGTTTGGGAAGAAGATGTTTATAAAGATTACATTTTGGTAGGGGATAATCTAGCTGTTTCGGAAAATCAGGTTAAGGAACATAAATTACAGCCGTTATTTGAAGTTACTGATATGACAGGAAAAGTAGCCCTGAAAGCTTACAGAACTAACCCAAAGGAAAAATGTGAGAGTTCTATTGGGGAAAGTAAGTGTGAACGATTAAATTAGGTAGAAAATAAATGAACTTTTTAATCAAATACAAACTATGGTTATTGATTCTGGTGGCTATAATGTTGCGGTCTCTGGATATTTCTTACCCCGCTTTTACACCGGATGAGGCAAGAATTACTTATCGGGGGTTTACACTTGCCACAACAGGGGAAGATGAGCTGGGCAGAAGGTTCCCCCTGATATTTAACGGTGCGGAAGATTATCAGTTTCCGCTTGTTTCCTATATTACATCACTAGGAGTTTTAATATTCGGCAAGTCAGATTTGGGAGTAAGGATACCTTTTGTTTTAATAGGTGTGGTGCTTATATTTTTAACTTATAAAAATGCGCTATTTTTAACAGGTGATAAAAAATTTGGTTACCTGGCATCTTTACTGGTTGCCTTCTCGCCTCCTCTGATATTTTTGTCAAAAATCCCCAATGAAACAATAGTTTTAACGACTTTAATAACTTTCCTTTTTTATCTCTTAACCCGGGAAAAGATGAATTTGTTTTTAGTCGGTTTAATTGTCATCGTGGCATTCCTTACTTCCAAATTTGCCTTATTTTTAATAGTACCTGTTGTGTTTGTCACACTTTTCTTTTACGGGAAGTCATTGAATTTAAAAGATAGAATAAAGGTCTTTTTATTAACATTGATTTTTTCTTTGGTTGTGACCACAATTTTCCTGCAGATTCCGCAATCAGGCAGAAGCTTGATGGAAAATAATTTTACGCTGTTTACTGATATCACTATCCAAAACGGGGTGAATAGACTGCGTGGACAGGGGATAGAATCCGGTTGGCCGGAAATTTCCGGAAGGATATTTTTTAATAAATTAAGTATTATCCCGGTTGGTTTTTTGCATTGGTTTTCCAATATTTCACCAAGTATTTATTTTGGGCAGATTGATCCAAGCGGGAAGCTTTCAATTTTAGGAATGGGGGCTTGGGCTAAAATTTTAGTTGTCCCTTTCCTTTATGGTTTATTTATTTTAATCAGGAAGGAGCAAAAGCGGATATTCCCAATCCTTTTATACATTCCACTGTTAACATTTCCGTCCTTTTTTATATTCCCCACCTTAACTCCTTCACTGGTTGTACTGACTTTACCTTTCATGGTATTTATTGTTGCGCTCGGTCTTTCAAAAATTAAAAAAGGGTGGATGGTTTTGTTTATAACACTGATGGTCTTAGAGATTTTAACAAATTTAATTTACAAATCAACGGATATCAAAAATACTAACAATATCCGGCCGGTTTGGGTGAAGGAAATAGCAGTTGACGTTTATAATGAGTCAAAAAAGAATGAGGTTTTATTATCGGACGATTTAGTCTCAGATATGGCCCCTTATATAGGCTGGTACTCCGATTATATACCAAGTAGTGACAGTGTTGCCAGCGGTTTTCCTTACAGGTTTACCGAGAGAAATCCCGGAAATATAATTTTACAAGGCTATGATGAGGAAATAAACTTATGCGGCACAAGGGAGAAAAGAACATTCTTTTTAAGCCCCAAAACCTTAAAGATGATGAGTGAAAGGATTGATATAAAAATATTAAAACCGGATTATTTAGACGGATTACAAAAGCCGGCTGTGTATCGTTTGCCTTATGAGGTATGTTTAGAGTGAAGTTATTAAGTTTGCGCCAAACGTTCTTCTTATTGCTGGTAATTTTACTGGCAATATTTTTGAGATTTTATAGATTAGCGGAGTTTCCAGTTCAACTAAACCATGACGAGGTAACGCAGCTTTATGATGCAATCTCTATCGCCCAAACAGGAAAAGACATTTACGGGAACTTTCTTCCTACCGTGTTTGAGTCGGTACATGACTTTAAGCCGCCGTTTTACACTTATATAACTGCTGTTACATATTTTATTTTAGGAGCCGGAGAAGCCACTATTAGGGTTCCTGCTGCTATTTTTGGGGTATTAACAGTTCCGGCAGTCTTCTTTTTTGCTTTTAATCTTTTACGAAGCGCGAATTTAGCGCTTCTTGCAGCATTTATTACTGCAATTTCTCCATTTGAGATATTTTTTTCCAGAAAAAGCTTTGAGAATGGTGCAGGAATTTTTTTCATGCTGGTGGGCTTTTCGTTTTTAATGCATTACCTGCGAAAAAGGTCTTCTAGGGTATTTTTGTATATCGGCAGTATAGTCCTTGTTTTGGGTATGTATGTATATTTTTCCCAAGCTGTGATAATCCCCTTACTCTTGCTATTTTTTGTGGTAATTTTCCGGAAAGATTTTTTAGCAGCTGCAGGGCAGACATTAAAGACAGAAAAGGGATATCTTTTTAGTATTTTGACCGTTTTAATATTACTAGTACCGCTTTTGGTAATTGTTGTTTCAAACAGCGGCAGTAGGTACCGTTCAGAAACTGTTTTTATAACCCAGGATATAAATTTGGGAAGACTTCTTGAATACAGTAAAACAGAAGAACTATTTTTATCGGGACTTTTTCGAACGAAAATAATTGCAGATTATGCGTTTAACCGATATCTGGATCAACTTAATCCCGTGTATCTTTTTGGGAACGGTTTAGATCTTACGAACCAGGGGCCTTTGGGGAGCGGGCCGCTTTTATCTATCCAACTGATTTTTATTATGTTGGGGATCTGGTGGATGGTGAAATCCCCGGGTTTGGTAAATGAAAAGAAATTTGTGGCGGCCTGGATATTAATAGGTATTATCCCAAGCGGTGTAACATTTGAGCCCTTTAGCCCTCATCGGAGCATGATGGTATTTACAATGTTAAATATAATAACTGCTGTAGGGGTTTATCAGACAGTAATATATTTTCAAAAATTAAAGGTGTTACCGTTATTTACCAAGTTAGGAATCCCTGTAGGTATCGCCGGGTTGTTCGCTTTTCAACTTATATATTTCCTCCATGTTTACTTTGTAAATTACCCGTTTGAAAAGTCGCAGAATATGCAGTATCCTTTTAAAGCAGTATCTGAGTATGCCCGATCCCAATATGAAAATTTTGACCAGATTATATTTGATCCCGTATTCGGACAAGCAGCTCCTATTGTGGGAACCGGAGCCCATTACTATCTTGCCTATTATGGCAGTTACCCGCCCGTAAAATTACAGCAAGAATACCGGTTAGGGACAAAAGAGAGGGAGGTTATTTTTGATAAATTCTCGATTAGAAAAATTGAGTGGAATGAGGACCGGTATTTAAAAAATACATTATTAATATTAAGCCCATGGAGTATAGATCCAAAGATTCTGGATCAAAACCGTGATAAAATTATCAAAACATTTAATTTTTATGACGGACAAACGGCATTTTATGCGATGAGGCCAAATTGAAAAAAATACCAAAAGTAGTTATCGTAATGCCTGCTTATAATGCCGAGAAAACGGTTAGGGATACTTTTAATGAAATCCCGAAAGCTTTTCGTAAGCATATTATTCTTGTTGATGATAACAGTCGTGATAATACTGTTGAGACGGCAAAAAAATTAGGGATTAAAGTTTTTTCCCACCCCCAAAATTTAGGGTATGGAGGAAACCAAAAAACTTGTTATTGGGAAGCTTTAAAACTTGACCCGGATGTGGTTGTAATGCTTCATCCGGATTATCAGTACGATGCCACCCTAATAGAGGAGATGATAAGGCCTATTATCCAGGGACGTTATGATTTTATATTTGGCAGCAGGATACAAAATAAGAGGGCGGCCCTTTTGGGTGGTATGCCGCCGCTAAAGTACTATATTAACCGCTTTGTATGCCTTTTAGAAAATATGCTCCTTGGTGTAAATTTTACCGAGCATTTCTCCGGATTTAGGGCATACTCGGTAAAACTTTTAAAGACAGTCCCTTTTCAGCGGTTTTCCAATGACTTTGTTTTTGACCAACAGATGAGCGTTTCCTCTTTAAGTTACGGGTTTAGGGTAGGGGAGATAGCCATACCTACCAGGTACCACGAGAAAGCCTCGTCGATACGTTTTTTGAAGGGTTCAAAGTTTATAATAGATACATTCAGGCAAATCTTCCTCTACCGGCTTCATAAAACAGGTTTGATAAAAAGCAGGCTTTTTGCCTAAAAAGAGAAAATGAGTAAAAGAATTTTTGCCATTTTGGGGTTGGTTTTGATCCTTGCTTTCTTCCTGCGTTTTAATAAGGTAACGGAAATCCCCCCGGCTTTAAATTGGGATGAAGTCTCCATTGCCTATAACGCCTACTCTATTTTAAATACCGGGAAAGATGAGTGGGGTGTATTTTTACCTATTCATTTTAAAGCTTATGGGGAGTATAAATTACCTGCCCAAATTTATGCCTCAATCCCAGGCATCGCTTTTTTTGGGTTAAACGAGTTAGGTGTGAGAATTACCCCGGTGGTTTACGGTACCCTGACTGTCCTTTTGATGTTTTTCTTAGGACGGGCAATTTTCCAAAGCAGTCTTGTGGGGATTTTTGCAGCTACTTTATTGGCAATATCGCCATGGCATATTCATTTAACCCGCGCCTCTTTTGAATCGTCGTTTGCAGTATTCTGGCTGGTTTTAGGGGTGTGGCTTTTAATAAAAGGGTTTTCTGACCGTAAGTGGTTAGTTTTTTCCATGGTACCTTTTGCTGTCTCGGTTTATACCTACAACAGTGCCAGGGTTTTTACCCCCCTTTTCCTTATTGCGGTCCTTTTAATCTATCGGAAGATTCTTTTGAAGTCTTGGAGGGCAATAATCCTTGCAATAGTTGTGTTTGGAGCCTTGATGTTGCCGCTTTTCCCGTATTTCTTTTCGGGGGACAGAGATGCCCGATTTAAGTTGGTAAGTATTACTGATGACCCGGGGCTTATACCTCGAATAAATGAAAACCGCGGCAATTCTCAATTGCCACAGCCTTTACCGCGATTGGTCCATAATAAGATTTCATACACTTCATTTTATTTTGCCGAACATTACTTGGCACACTTTAGCCCGGATTTCTTATTTGTTTCGGGAGCTCCGCATAAACAGCACCATGTACAAGGGGTAGGTGAGTTGTACTGGTTTCAGGCCCCTTTCCTTCTGCTGGGGCTCTATTTCCTTTTTAAGAATAAAAACCGGTTTAGGTGGCTTCTTATAACCTGGGTTTTATTGGCTTTTTTACCGGTTGCTGTAACTAACGATAGTATTCCGCATGCTTTAAGGACGTTGATCGCGGTGCCCTTCTATCAGATGGTTACAGCGTACGGGATATATGTAGCTTTCCAACTACTCAGGGAGAAAAATTCTAAATTACAGTTGCCGGCAGGAGTTTTATTATCGGTGGTGGCGGTTGTCAGTGTTTGGTTGTATTTGGACAACTATTACAACGTCTATCCTAAATTGTATTCGCGTGATTGGCAGTACGGGAACAAACAAGTTGTTGGGTATATAAAAAACCATCAATCAGAGTATGACCAGATTATTTTTACCAGGCATTTTGGGGAGCCGCACATGTTCACACTATTTTACCTAAGGTATGACCCGGTAAAGTTTCAGAATGATTCTAGTTTAATCCGTTTTGAAACTTTTGATTGGGTAAGGGTTTTAAAGTTTAATAAATATTACTTTCCTGACTTAGGGGATACAGGTACTAAATTTGCCGATATTATTGCCCAAAATCCCGGCAAAAGACTGCTTTTTATCGGTAAAGATGGGGATTTTCCTAACAACTGGCCGCGTCTTGAGAAAATTAATTTCCTAAACGGCGATTTAGCGTTTGAAATTGTTGAAGCAAAATGAAAAATAATTTTTTGCTTTTTTTCATCCTGCTGTTTTTTTTAATCACACGTTTGTACCAAATAGAAAGTGTACCTGCTTCATTATATTGGGATGAAGCTTCCATTGCCGTAAACGCATATTCTGTAGCTTTGACCGGCCGGGATGAGTGGGGCGACCTTTTCCCTCTTCATTTTCGGGCATTTGGCGAGTTTAAGTTACCTGTTTATATATACTCGGTAGCTGTTTTTGAAAAGTTTTTGGGTTTGTCTGAACTGGCTGTCAGGCTTCCTGCAGTTTTATTCTCATTCGGGACAATTTTATTAACCTACTTGTTGGCCCTAAAGATATTTAACCAAAAAACAACAGCACTCCTAAGTGCCTTTTTTCTTTCTATTTTGCCTTGGTTTTTTATTTTTTCAAGGACCGGTTATGAGGCAACGGCCGGGTTGATGTTTTATATTTTAGGTATTTATCTAATGCTATTTACAGGCCAAAATAGAATATGGCCCTTAATCTCAGTATTGTCTTTTGCTGTAAGCCTGTACAGTTACAACAGTTTTCGTATTATTACTCCTTTAACGTTCCTTTGTTTGACAGGTTATTTTATATGGATAAGGCGGGCTGACTTTAAAAAGATAGCCTTAATAAGTTTAATATCGATTTTTGTTTTTTTACTGAGCTTGGTGCCTATATATCGGTTAACAGCCTCTGAAGGGACTACCCGGCTACAGGCAGTCAGTATTGGTAATGGGGAAGCTCCCGGGCAAGAAATAATTACGGTTTTTCTGCAAAACTATATATCCCATTTTAGCCCTAACTTTTTATTTATTTCAGGCGATGCAAACTTGCGTAGCCAAACCGGAAATTCCGGCCAACTGTATTTTGTCAATCTATTATTAATAGTTTTTGGGATAGTATTCGTATTAAAAAATAGGAAGCCTTTACAATATTTGCCTATTTTACTTATGCTTTTCGCTCCAATTCCTGCAGCTATTACTAAAGAGTCGCCGCATGCTTTAAGGGCAATTTCTGGGGTGCCATTTTTGGCAATTCTTTCTGCGGTTGGAGCAGTTTATTTTTTAGACAGGGTTAAGTTTAGGCGGTTGTTTCTTTGTGCATTGGTTGTTGGTTTTTTGGTGATGTTTGCTGTGTATTTTAAAAGTTTTCTAACCGAATATCCCAATATATCTTCTAAGGACTGGCAATACGGTTACAAGAAAATATTTACAGAGTTTACAGGTGAGTTTGGGCAGTTTGAAAGGATTATAGTTTCCGATTATATGGCCCAGCCTTATATTTTTGTGCTTTATTATCTTAAGATTGACCCGGCAGTTTTTTTATCCAGCGTGGAATACAACCCTGTGGATAAGTGGGGTTTTTCGACTGTCGCAAGTTTTGATAAGTTCCAATTTAAACCGGTTGACAGGAGAAATCTGCCGCAGGGCAAGGTCTTGATATTCGCTTCTCCTTTAGAGAAACTGGATATAGAGGAAAAATCTGTAATTTATAACTTAGACGGGAGTACAGCTTTTTATGTTTACGATTATCAACAAAAATAGACTCACCTTTCTTTTGCTGGCGCTAATAATCATTAGCGCAGGGGTTTTAAGGTTTTACAAGTTAGAGCAAATTCCTCCGTCCCTTTCATGGGATGAGGCAGCTGTTGGCTATAATGCGTATTCAATAGCTAATTGGGGGAAGGATGAATGGGGGAACAGCTTCCCTTTAGTTTTTAAATCTTTTGAAGATGACAAGCATCCGGTGCATATTTATATAACTGCTTTTTGGGTTAAATTACTTGGTTCTTCGGATTTTGTTACCAGATTCCCTGCCGCTTTGTTTGGACTTTTAAATGTGTTAATGGTGTTCTTTTTGGCACGTACTTTTTGGAAAAGTGATGTGGTAGGGCTTATGGCTGCATTTCTTTTGGCAATATCCCCATACTCCCTCCAATTTTCCAGGTTTAATCATGAATTAAATTTTACAGTCTTCTTCTTCATGCTGGGAGTGTTGTTATTTTTCAAGGGGTTGGAGAGAAAGAACAGACTTTTGATTTTTTCATCACTGGCTTTTGGGATAACTTTATTGTCATACCATAGTGCCAAGGTAGTAGTCCCACCGGTTGTTTTACTGTTGATAGCCATTAATATAAAACAGTTATTACGGATCAAAAAGGTATTTATGGCACAGCTTACAGTCCTAGCTCTTTTTGTTGCCTTAATTTTATTTAATCCTGCGCTTTTGGGAATTGCCAGGGTAAACCAAACATCAATTTCACAAGACGAAATAAAGAAAACCCAGTGGTATAAAGACACAGGGAATGAACTCTTGGGGAGGTTACAAATAGCTTCCAGCCAATATATGCAACATCTTACCCCTAAGTACTTGTTTATTTCAGGTGATGCTAATTCCAGGCATTCAACCCAGGCAGCAGGGGAATTCTACTGGGCAGATGCGCTATTTTTGGTTGCCGGGTTAGCCTTGCTGATCTGGAGCAGGTCGAAGGCTGCCTTGGTGCTTTTAGCTTGGGCTGTGCTTGCGCCTATCCCGGCAGCACTGGTAGCAGAGTCCCCTCACGCTGCCAGGGCTATGTTTATGCTTGGTAGCTGGCATTTAGTGGCAGCATACGGCTTTTATCAAATATGGTTGTTTTTAAGGTCAAGATACCTACAGATAGGGTTTATTGCCCTTGCCCTTTTAGCTTACGGTTGGTTTTTCCGGGGTTATATTGAAGACTATTATACAAATTACAGTTTTAGGTCTGCAAACCAATGGCAGTATGGGATGAAAGAAACAGTGGAGTATATAAAAGACAGAAACGGATATTCCCAGGTATTTGTGACAGATGTCAGGTCACAGCCTTATATTTTCTTTCTTTATTATTTAAAAGAGCCTTTGCCGAAATTTCTGGAAACGGTTTATTTAAATGATACAAAGACAAGAAGCTTTAACCTGGTTTCGTTTTTTGATAAGTATCACTTCGGTGACTGGGATCCTATAGAGAGTATGCCAAACCCGGGGGTACTTTATATTGTCTCTCCAAGCCAGTACGACGGTTTAATGCATAAGGAGGTTTTTGATGTAAAAAAGAGAATCCGTTATCCCGATGGAACGGATGCTTTCTTTCTGGTAAGCTACCCATAATGTTAAAAATTTCTGCAGCTTTAGCTACCCACAATGAGGAGAAAAATATTACCGACTGTTTAAAGTCGGTGCAAGGGCTGGTTGATGAAATAGTGGTTGTCGACGGAAACTCCTCTGATAAGACGGCAGAAATAGCTAGAAGTTTTGGGGCAAAAATTACTCAAATACCAAATGATCCGATGTTTCACAATATGAAACAAAAAGCTTTTGACCTTGCAACAGGTGATTGGATACTATACCTGGATGCAGATGAGAGGGTCTCCGGTAAGCTTGGTGAAGAGATAAAAATGGTAATTACAATGGATAATACCCGAGTAGATGAGTACCAGAAAGGGTTAAAAGACAAGGACCTGTTTTTAAAGCACCAGAAAATATTAGAACTAAGGGATGGGCAAATTGGTAATGGAACAGACGAATACGTGGCTTTTTTCTTTCCACGGTTAAATTACTTTTTAGGGAAATATCTGCGTTTTGGGGGTGCTTATCCGGACGGGGTAATTCGATTATTTAAAAAAGGAAAAGCTTACTTGCCATGCAAGGATATCCATGAACAAATGGTAGTGGATGGAAAAGTGGGTTGGCTTCAAAATGAACTGCTTCATATATCAGACCCGACTTTTGGGAGATACATGGAGAGAAACAGCAGGTATATTAACCTGATTGCTGATGAATTAAGAAGGGGTAAGGTGGGTAAAAATCCCTGGCAGCTTCTTAACTTCTTTTTTGTAAAACCGATATGGTGGTTTTTATTAACCCAAATTAGGCACAAAGGGGTTTTGGATGGGTTACAAGGAATTATTTTTTCCTTCTTTTCTGCACTCAGGTTTCCCCGGGCTTATTTTCGATATTTGCGGAGCAAAGGAGAAATCAAGGTCCTTCCTTAGGAAGGTTCTTATTGGAGGTATTTGACCAAATGATTAAAGTGGCGATTAATTCCTTGCCTTTGAAAAGTGGGCATAAGACAAGAGGGATTGGTACTTACACTAGGAGCTTACTCTCTTCATTAAATAAAAGGATTGATGTAAAAATCCAGGAATTTTCCCAAATTTCTGAAGTAAAAAATGCTGATTTAATTCACTTCCCTTTTTTTGATCTTTTTCAAAGGACTCTGCCGCCGAAAAGGAAGTTTCCTACCGTGGTTACGGTTTATGATACAACCCCTCTTCTTTTTCCGGAGCATTACCCCCCTGGATTTCGGGGAAAAGTAAACCTATTTTTCCAAAAAAAAGCTCTTCGCGGGGTTGATGCCGTAATTACCGTCTCTGATGTCTCAAAAGGTGATATTTCTAAATATTTAGGTGTTAACACCGGGAAAATTTACCCTATACATCTTGCTCCAGCCGACCATTTTAAGGTTTTAAACGATAAAAAACTTTTAAATGGCCTTAAAAAGAAATATAGGCTGCCGGAGAATTTTGCCCTATATATGGGTAGCGTCAATTGGAATAAAAATCTGATAAACCTGGCGCAAGCTTGTGTTGAGGAGGGAATAGATTTAGTTTTGGCAGGTAAGGATTTTGAGGATAGAAGTAAATTAGACCATCCTGAAAGAAAAAATTATAGAGAGTTTTTACAGAAATTTTCGGATGACCCAAAGGTGCATATTTTAGGTTTTATACCGGGAGAAGAGCTGGTGGGGATTGTGAATTTAGCTAATGTTACCCTCCTACCCTCTTTTTATGAAGGTTTTGGACTGCCTATTTTAGAGTCACAAATTTGCGGTACTCCGGTTATTACAAGTAATGCCTCATCAATGCCTGAGGTAGCAGGAGAAGGGGCTTTACTGGTTAACCCTTATGAAGTTGGAAGTATCAGGTCAGCATTAAGGAAAATTTTTGATGAGCGGGATGCGAGTAGTTCCTTAGTTAAAAAAGGGTTTGAGAATGTGAAAAAATTTTCTTGGGAGAAAACTGCCGAACAAACAGTAGATGTATACAAAAGGGTTTTAAACAAATGAATAAGGTGTTCGCTTTCGTACAGAAAAATATAGGGGAGAGTTTCTTTACCATATTCGGCCTTTTCATAGGCTGGAAATTTGTGTTGCTAATAATTTTATGGCTTTCGGTTATATTCTTGCCTTTAGGGTCAGGTAATAATTTTTTAGGTGGGGGGGTAGAGAGATATTCTTTGGACCCTGCGGTTTTTGCCTGGGCAAACTTTGACGGGGAACATTATCTATCAATTGCAATTTTTGGGTATAAGGACTTAGAGCAAGCTTTCTTCCCGGTGTACCCCAAATTAATCTCATTTTTTTCTTCACCTTTTCAGGGGGATTTATTCATGGCTTACTTTTCGGCGACTTTTATGGGGCTCCTAATTTCTAGTACAGCTTTTATTTTGGCGATACTTTTGTTTTGGGATTTAGTTTTGATCGATTACCCTAAAAAGGTAGCGTTCTGGACACTGATGTTTTTACTCGTATTTCCTACCTCGTTCTTTTTTTCCTCTTTATACAATGAGTCGCTTTTTTTGCTCCTAACAGTGGCTTCTTTTTACAGTGCCCGGAAAGGTAGGTGGGGTTTTGCCGGAAGCTTGGGGATGGTTGCTTCGGCAACCCGGGTGTTTGGAATACTGCTTTTGCCTGCTTTGTTAGTTGAAGCTTACCAGCAAAAAATCCCTCTAAAAAAATTTTTATGGTTGTCACTTATTCCTTTGGGCCTTTTAGGGTATATGGTTTACCAATGGCAGACGGTTGGTGACCTGTTGGCTTTTTATAACTTACAGACAATAGTGGGTAATCAGCATCAGCTTGGGGGAGTCTTATTACCCCAGGTTTTTGTACGATATATAAAAATGCTGCTAACTTTAGATATGTCGAATATACTTTATCAGACGATATTTTTGGAATTTATAAGCGGGTTGTTATTTTTTATCCTGCCTGTGGTTGGTTATTTTAAGAAAATGAGGATCTCGTATCTAATTTTTGCATTTTTGGGGTTTTTACTACCTGCCACGGCCGGTAGCTTTTCGTCATTGCCTCGTTATGTCCTGGTGTTATTTCCAAGCTTTATTGTGGGAGGGGTGGTTGTTGCTAATTTGCCTAAGCCAATTAAATTTGTCACAATGTCGATCCTGTTTATTTGGCTTGTTGTTGAGGCATCTCTATTTTTTAGGGGGTATTGGGTAGCATGATCAAAAAGAGTTTGTCGCTGCTTTCGCATCCGCTTTTATCGGGAAGTGTAGTGATGATTTTTGGGACAAATTTTGTCAACGTTCTGAACTATTTATACCATCTAATCATGGGCCGTTTGTTAGGGCCTTCTTTTTATGGGGAGCTGGCAGCCCTTTTTTCCCTTGTCGGTATTTTAGGCATCGTAACACTTGCCCTAAATACTGTCATTGTGAAATATATTTCTTCTACAAATGGCGATTTGGAAAGGAAGGGGCTTGTGAGATGGTTTACAAACAAGATACTGATTTTTTCATTAGCTTTGTTTGTATTGGTTGTTCTTCTGTCGCCCATAATTGCTTCCTTCCTTAAAATAAATAATCCGATTTTAGTTATCTCTGTAGCAGTTGTAGCTGTATTTTCACTGCTTGTGATGCTGGGTTTGGCCATTGGTGCAATTTTAGGCTGGCTCCTTTCAAAAAGTTTTATTAAAGGGTTGGCGGGTAGTAAAGAAGAAATAAGTCCCGACGCTAAATCGATAGTTGATTATTTTGTACCTGTCTTTTTACAAGCCGTTGCTGTAACCTCCCTTTACTCAACCGATTTAATATTTGTAAAGCACTTTTTTGATCCTCATGACGCTGGTATTTATGCTGCGACTTCGACACTGGGCAAAATTATTTTTTTTGGGGCAAGCCCAGTGAGTTTGGTAATGTTCCCTTTGGTGTCGGCCAGACTTACTAAAGGCCAAAGCTATAGGAAAATATTTTTTGCCAGTTTCTTAACAACAGTTCTTATTTCAACGGTAGTTCTGCTGATTTTTAAACTAATTCCGGGTATTGTCATAACCAGCTTGTATGGTGCTGCTTATCTTCAGGCAGTTGACCTGCTTTTAGGATTTGGAATTTTTATGGTATTTTTCACGCTTTCGGTATTTCTTATAAATTTTGGGCTGTCTTTAAAAAAGACAAAGATTGTTATTTTTCCGCTTCTTGCATCTATAGCACAGGCAATAGGGATCTGGTTTTACCATGGGGATTTAAAGTCGGTAATTTTAGTTTCAACGGTTGTCTCAGGCATGCTTTTTCTAAGTCTCTTAATGTACTTCGTTTTAGGCAAAAAATCAGATTCATAGATGAAAAAAAGGACAATTTTTTTAATAATTGCACTGCTTATCTTTGGTATTTTTTATAAACTCCATTGGACCTCGGGTGGAAATTTTATTTTTAATATGGACAACGCCCGGGATATGGTTGATGTGCGGGAAATGGTGGTTTTAGATAAATTGCGGCTGATAGGCCCGACATCTGGGGTTGAAGGGTTTTTTAATGGCCCGGGGTGGTACTATCTTTTGGCTATTCCTTTTATATTATCCAAAGGTAACCCATATGGCGCAGTTGTTTTAATGATTGTTCTTTGGGCTATAGGAGGATTTTTCCTGATGAAGCTTTTAAGTAGGTATGGGGTTTGGGTTGTTTTGTTGGGCGGGGTAGTTTGGATATCTTCAAATTATGTTATGTTGGCAACTCTTTACTCTTATAACCCTAACCCGGTAGTACTTTTAGCACCGCTATTTATTTATCTGCTGGAAAAATACATTAATACAAACTCCCTGCTTTACGGGGTTGAAGCCTGGATATTGGGCGGTCTCTTTTTTAACTTTGAAATGGCATTTGGCATTTTTATACCGGCAATATTTTTTGCTGCCATAATAATTTCTGGGAAGAAACATTTATTTTACGGTAGGTATTTTTGGGTAGGTTTTACCTTTTTTGTTATTCTACTTTTGCCCCAGATTTTATTTGAACTCCGGCACGACTTTTTTATGACTAAATCTGTGATGAATTACTTAAATAAAGGGGTCTCTTCCGGCTCATCAATTTTAAGCAGGTTTGACACTGCTAAAAATACTTATTTAGGGGCCTTGTCAGGAACTATGATGAACTGGGAATTTTTAAGCAGACTTACTGTAATTGCCTGGATTTTGATAATTTTAAAATTCTTTAGAGACCGGAAGTTTGGGAAAGATACGCTTTTGATTATTGTAATGCTTTTTTTGATTATTCCTCCGCTTTTTCATATCCTACTTCCCATTAAGGTTATGTCCTGGCATCTCGGGGGGACAATGGCTGCAGCTATAATTTTTATTGCCGCTTTATTGGGTAGGTTAGGGAATTTAGGGAGTTTAGGGAAATTAATTTCAATAGTCTTATCGGTTGTAGTTGTAGCCTATGCTGTAAATAACTTGGAAATTCATAAAAATATGTTCGGCAAAAAAGTTTCTTTGGACGCTTCTGTTTTTATGAATGAAATAAGTGCTGTGGATTATGTTTATAGAGAGGCCCAAGGTAAAAATTTCAGGGTGTATGTATATCTTCCTTCGGTGATAGATTACCCGTACCAATATCTTTTCTGGTGGTATGGACAAAAAGAATATGGGTTTTTCCCGAAAGATTATGCTTACCTGCCGGACAAGCCGGAATATATTAGGGATAAAGAAAAGTTGGGTGGGGGGAAGAGTCCTGAGGATTCCGGGCTAACCTTTTTAATTAAACAGCCGGATACAATAGGCCAGCGGCATCTGTGGGAAAATAGTTTCTCCCATCTGCCTCTTTTAAATTCCGTAAGTGTTGGCCCTCTCATCATTGAAACAAGGCAACAAATACCGTAATATCAGCAGTAATGCCAAAAAAATTACTTTCGGTTATTGTTCCGGCCTATAAACAGCAGGCTACAATCTATAAAGACTTAGAAAATATCGATAAGGTTTTATTGGAAGGGCTTTCGGATTATGATCATGAAATTATTTGTGTGGTGGATGGTGATCTAGACGCGACTTTTAAGGAAGCCAAAAAAGTAAAGTCTCCCAGGGTAAGCGTGGTAGGGTATGAACAGAATAAGGGTAAGGGTTATGCTGTCCGTTTTGGAATGGTCCGGGCAAATGGTGAGCTGGTCTCTTTTTTGGATGCCGGAATGGATATAAGCCCGGCGTCAATTATGATGCTTATGTCCCACATGCAATGGTATAACGCTGATATTATTGTCGGCTCAAAACGGCACCCTGTGTCGCGTGTAAATTACCCATTGCTTCGCCATATTTTAAGTATTGGATACCACTTTGGTGTGAAAGTTTTGTTTGGGTTGTCGCTTAGGGATACTCAAAGCGGGATTAAAATTTTTAGAAGGCAGGTTTTGGAGAAGGTTTTACCCAGGCTCCTGGTAAAAAAATATGCTATAGATATTGAGATGTTGGCGGTTGCCAAAAGCCTGGGGTTCAAAAGGATTTATGAAGCGCCGATTGAGGTTACTTTCGATAAAAGAACCAGTAAAATCTCAAAGCGGGTGTTGCGGACAATGCTCCGGATGCTTTTGGATACGCTGGCAGTTTTTTATAGATTGAAGATACAACGCTACTATAAAGATGGTAATGAGCGGAAATGGAAATTTGACCCGGAGTTGCAGTTTAGGGTGAATATAGGTTAAACTACTGCTTATAATTCTCCGGAGGAGAGTTTCAAGGACGGAGTACTTATAATGTTAGCTGAAGTTAGGGCAGAAGTTTCTTATAGATTAATTAGATTTGGTTTTGAGAATCCCGTATTTGGTTCAAAAGTGGCCTTAAAGGTAGAGGAGGGTGCAACTTTAGATAGTGCACGGGTGGCTGATCATAGGGAGCGTGATTTTGCCAAATCAGCGAGGTTATATTATTCGGTTTTAAATACTTCTGGGGATATTGATGAAAAAATTTGGGCTTTTGGCGGATTGGTTTTGCAATTAATCAATGCCCATGCTTTCCGACAGGCACGTGAACTTCTTCGGGATCAATCACCTATGCTCCGGGCTGAATTACCAGAAGATAAACGCTATTTTCTGGAGGCGGATGCAAAGGGAAAAGAGGGAAGGATCGAAAGTGTAGAGCGGGGGTATAAACCTGCTATTGAGTGTTTTTTAACTGTAGAAGAGATTTTAAAAAAGAGAGGTAGTGAGAGATGGACTTTAGAGGACAAGAAAGCTTTTTCTACAGCAGAACACTTCCTGGGGAAATTAAAACTCGAGTTGGCAGTAATGGGTGTCAATAAGGAAGACAATTTACAAGTGTCTCGTGGCCATCTTTTAAGAGCTATAAAAATGGATACGGAAATAAGAGGGGCGGGAGTTGAAGAGACAGTCGGTTATGGGTTTAAGGAATTAGCCAGAAATTATTTGGCGGCTGGAAATATTAAAGAGGCTGATAAAGCACTTGAGGAAGCAATAAAACATTTTGAAGCATATACCAAAACAACTCCAAGGAGCAATGTCCTAATAGAGCTCTAAGCACTCAGAGCAAAAATAGATTCTCTCAAAGCAGAAGGTTGAATTATTTTGTGTGCGACAGGTTGTTACCTCTTTTCATTGTGTAGTTATAACGCTAAACTATTCAAAGATAATGAGAATTTTAGTTTTTTCATGGCGTGATCCGAAGCATCCTTTAGCCGGCGGGGCAGAGCAGGTGATGCATGAGCATATGAAAGGATGGATAAAAGCCGGCCATAAAGTAACTCTTTTTTCTTCTAAGATGGGGGGATTGCCGGAAGAGGAGGAGATGGATGGTGTGCATATCGTTCGGCATGGGTACCAGTATCTAGGAGTCCAGATTACCGGCTTTTTTTTCTATCTTAAGAATAGATCATTTCTTTGTGCGACCTCGGGAATTAACCTGATTTTATTTTTTGCATAGGATATTTAGGGGAGCCCTTTATCTTCCTTATATATAAGGGTACTAAGTTTATGACCGGTTCAGCTTCTGCAAAGGAGGAGGTCGAAAAGTTGGGCATACCCGGTAACAAGATAACAGTAATACCTCATGGCGTAGTTTTGGAAAAGCCGAAGATAATCTCTGCTAAAGAAAAAATATTTACACTAGTGTTTTTAGGGGTTTTGTCAAAAGATAAAGGGATTGAAAATGCCCTTGCCTGCTTTTTAAAGTTAAAGGATTATAAATTTCAATTTTGGGTAGTAGGAAAACCTGAAACGAAAGAATATGGAGAAAAGATAAAGAACCTGGTAAAGAGATTAGATCTAAAAGAAAAAATAAAGTTCTTTGGGTTTGTGTCCCAAAAAGAGAAGTTTGAACTTTTATCAAGGTCTCATCTTTTAATTAATCCTTCCGCTCGGGAAGGGTGGGGGCTTGTTAATATTGAAGCAAACAGTATGGGAGTTCCGGTGGTTGCATATAAATCAGCCGGTTTGGTTGATTCGGTAAATGACGGAAAAAGCGGAGTATTCTGTGATAAAAATTCACCGGAAGATTTAGCAGAGTCTGTACTCGAACTGTCGAAGGATTGGGAAAAGTATGAAAAATTAAGTAAAGGAGCTTTTCTTTGGAGCCGGGAATTTTCCTGGGACAAGTCTTCCGATTTAAGTCGTAAACTAATTAACGAGATCTTAGGTTGACTTCACATCTCTCTTGGAATATTATCTCCACATGAATCGTTCTCGTATGTCCGATGCAGTAATTAAAAAACCTTCTATTTCTTTCGTTATCCCAATGTTTAACGAGGAGGAATGTGCCCCGGTACTTTATTCCAGAATTTTGAAAGTTTGTAATGAGATAAAAGCAAAATTTGAACTAATTGCCGTTGATGACGGCAGCTCCGACCGTACCCTTTCAGTATTAAAAAAACTTCGTAAAAAAGACCCTCGGGTAAAAATAATTTCTTTTGCCCGTAACTTTGGGCATCAAATTGCTATAATTGCAGGTTTAAAATACGCCTTTGGAGATGTGGTAATCGTTATGGATGCCGACTTACAGGATCCTCCTGAGCTGATTCCGGAGATGTTGGAGAAATGGCGTGGTGGGTACAAAGTAATTTATGGGGTTAGAGATGAACGTGAGGAGAGCTGGCTGAAAAAATTCTGCTATAAAGTATTTTACAGGTTACTTCTAAAGATCTCCCCTTTAAAGAATATTCCGCTTGACGCAGGAGATTTTTGTCTAATGGATAAGAGAGTGGTTCTTGAGATGCGCAGGTTTAAAGAGGATAGGCCGTTTATCCGGGGCTTGCGCACCTGGGTTGGTTTTAAACAAACCGGTGTAGAATACCATAGGCCGGGGAGATTGGCAGGAAAGTCTAAATATGATTTTATTAGGCTTTTCCGGTTAGCCTTTGACGGTTTGCTTTCTTTTTCTACCCTTGCTTTACGGATGACTATTTTTGTCGGGCTTATAATTTCACTCCTCAGTATTACATATGCTTTATACATTTCGACAAATCGGGTTCTGATTTTCTTCAAAGTTTTTAATGCCGATGTTATACCGGGTTGGACAACGCCTGTTGTTGGTATTAGTCTTTTGATGGGGTTACAATTTATTTTCCTGGGAATTTTAGGGGAATATGTCAGCCGTATTTATTCACAAAGCAAAGACCGCCCGCAGTACATAGTTGACGAAAAACTAGGGATTAGAGACAGATAATGATCAGTGTTATTATTCCTGCATACAATGCAGAAGATACAATTACAAAATGTCTGGGAGCATTAGAAAAACAAGCACTCCAACCTGAAGAGATTATTATTGTCGACGACGGGTCAACGGACAGAACTTTAGAAGTTCTGTCCGAACTTAAAATTCAATCCGCCAGCTGGCGGACAAAACTTAAGATTATTAAACAGAAACATAAGGGAGTTTCAGAGGCAAGAAATTTTGGGGCAAAAAGGGCCAGTGGTGATATTTTGGCTTTTATAGACAGTGATTGTGTCCCGGGAAAAAACTGGCTTAAAAATATTGCAGCTGCATTGTCTGACCCGAAAATTGGGGCTGTGGGAGGAGGTTACAGTGGAGGAGTTGATAACAGTTTTTGGCAGAGGTTTTGCCATGAAGAACTAAATTTCCGCCGACTTAAAATAAATAAATTTGTCAGTACTGCTTTATCAAACAATATGGCTTGCCGAAGAACATTATTCTGGGAAGCGGGAGGTTTTCCTAAAAAATATCCGGTTTGTGAAGATATGTTTTTAACTTACAAAATTTCGCGCAAATATAAAATTTCCTGGTTAAAAGGCAACGGCGTGAAGCACAACTTTAAAAAAAATCTGCGAGGTTTTTTGAAGCACCAATATTTCTTTGGCCGCGAGTCAACGAGATTTTTCCTTGATAATCCAAAAATTCTGGTAGGAAGCAACCACCAGGGGAGAAAGCTACACTTGGCAATTGGCACATCTTTACT
>LCEJ01000002.1 GCA_000997105.1 Candidatus Daviesbacteria bacterium GW2011_GWA2_42_7 | reverse complement strand
TAATTTATCTAATAATTTCAACATTTCAAAATATCCCTTTCCCCGGTAACACACGGAAAAACAATATCGCATCCTCCTGCCCCTTATTATCTTGGGCTTTTGGATATTCCTTGATCAACTCTAAACCCTTAGTAAATTTGGAAAAACGGGATTTATTGGCCACAAAAAATGTCGGATGTTTTTGGGCAGATTCCCAAACCTGGGCAGAAACTGTAGCTGTACCTCCAATAACAACTACCTGGTTCCCGGACATGTGGGAGTGTTTATCAAGATAAATCTGCAAACCGTCGGGTAAAGTCCCAAAAGACCCTTCGGTCCCCACAACCACCATACCCTTTTTTGACTCATTGATCAAATATTGGGCAATCTCAGGAAAACCATACCCTGCTGTCCAGGCTTCCAGATAACCAGCCCGTTCCCCAATAGGTAAAGCGGCTTTTGCGGGATTTGTCAGTATTAGAAAATTAAAATATAGGGCAACCGGAGAGAAGACCGCCAAAAGTACCGGTATCAAGATTACTTTTTTTACTCTAATTTTAGTTGTTAAGCAGGCAATACCCCAACCGGCAATACAAAGCAAAGGGGGAATCGAAAAGAGGATATAGCGGGCGGTAAAGGTGCGGAGCAGCGCCAACTCTACCAAAAGAGGTAACAACCCCCACAATAAAACAACAGCAGCATACCTGTTCCTTTGTACAAAAGTAAATATTATACCTAAAACAACTGCACCAATCACCGGTATGGTAAGCAGTTTTGGGAACCAGTCGGCTAAATCATTCAGGTGCGGTATAAAAGGGTCTAACGGCCTGCCGACTAAATCCAAAGGGGAAAAAATATAATCCTGGTTTCTGGCACTCAAACTTAAAAACCCGGGCCCTAACCTTAATAAATTGTACATCGTAAAAGTAATAGCCGCAGCCACAACCCACAACCCAAAAATTTTTAAGATACGCTGCTCACGCCCCTCCTTATTCCAATTAAAAACTGCCAGGCTAGCCGGCAGGGCTAACACATTAAAAAACCCGGGAGTCTTAGTTAAAAGCCCTCCCCCCAACAGATAACCTAAAAACATCGCCAAATCTAAACGTGGGTATTTTATCAGCAGCAAGGATAAAAAAAGCGCCCAAACGGAAAATGCCGCCAACATCGAATCAACAAGCGCCATCCGGTCAAAAAAGACCATAAAAGGGGTTGTTACAACCAAAAGAGCCGCCCACAGCCCCGTTTGTACCCCAAAAAATTTCCTTCCCAAAAGATATACTCCCAAAAGAGTTGCAAACCCGGATATGACAGAAAGAAACCTTCCGGCAAAAAGAGGGTCGTTAAAAATTTTTAAAAAAGGTATCATCGTCCACATAAAGAGAGGCGTTTTGCCGTCTGAAAGAGGTAGGAAACGCATTGTCGGTTCCGCCCTCATAACCTGGGCCCAACGGACATATATCGCCTCATCGGCAAATACAGGCTGAAGGGTTAAATTAGGAAGCCTTAATAAAAAATAAGCCAAAAAGAGTACAACCAAAACTAGAATTTCAGTTCTGTGTAGTTTTAAAGCGTTAACCATACCTCCCCTTTAAGTCGCTAAATTTGATCCGCGTCATATCTTTTAAAGCCTCCAGGGAATCATTAATAGCCTGTACTCTTTCAGTCCCGACATGCCGCCAATTCACCAGTACTTCGGCAATCTTTAGATCTTTTTTTCTGGCAAGATATAAAGTCTCCACATCAAACCCGGCGTTAACTGCCGCACCTGAAACCTTCACCTTTTGCCAATTAGTTAAAAGCGCCGGAAAAACAGCCCTAATTGCCTTTCGGTTAAAAGCTTTAAACCCGCATTGGGTATCGGCAAATGGTAACCCTAAGATTAAACCACGCAACATGGAAAACCCCCAACCCATGAGTTTACGGACCACCGGCGCGCCTTTACGCCCTTTCCTTGACCCAATAACAATGTCAAAACCCTCATCAAACTTAGGGAAAAACTTCTCTATTTCGGCTATAGGAGTCGCTTGGTCCATATCAGTAAACACAGCTACCTCACCTCGTGCAGAAAGCATTCCCGTCATCACCGTTATTGCCTTACCTCCATGGCTATTTTCCAGTAACCTGAAACCCTCTTTGTCTTTAATTTGTTCCCGCACCTTTTTGGCGGTATCATCGGATGACCCGTCATCCACCACCACCACCTCCCAAGTATAGCTTTGATCCTTCAGGTAATTATAAACTTCGCCCAATGCACCACCTTCAATATTCTTTGATTCGTTAAAGGCAGGGATAATAACTGAAAGTTTCACTTCATTCATATGATGCTATTGCTATTTTATTATAAAGGTTTACCACCAGGATTAGATACCAGCTTATAAACCTTAACCCCTAACACTTCTGATTCGCGCTCAATTTTTGCCCAACCAAAGGCTGCAATTTCATATTTCGGATGCCCGATCGGGTTACAAACAGGGTCTTCGCAGACCACAAACAGCTGGTCTGTAATTACCTCAGATAAAACTTCCGGCCTAGCCCCATATTGATCCAGATAAAACCGGTACGCAGAATCATAATTACTTTTGGCAATTAAGGCAAAATTAAACGGCTTTCCCTCTGACTGCCCAATCACATATTTAGCAATCTCCTGGGTACGGGTTAGTTGGTTGTTGGGAGGTGAAAGCAGTGGGTTTCTTTGAAAATTTATTACCCCAATTACAAGCAGAAGAATGGGGACTGCTATATACCGCCATCTTTTTTTGATCAAGTTCAATGAGGCACCCAACAGTAAAAAGGGTACAGGACTTAAAAAACCTAAATAATGGTCATATAGGTCATGCTTATAAAAAGACAGCCCCAACAAACCCACTAAAAGCCATACCGCCAAGGCTTTATAAGGCCAAATATCAACACCTTTTCTCTTAAGCATGGCGAACGGGAAAAGAATTAAAATTCCCAATATTAGGGATATAAGTAAGATTTCCGCACTTAAGTACCGACCAACCAGGTTTTGTATATAAATAGGAAACACCTTGCTTATGGAATTGAAAATACCAAATCCTAAAGCCCCCTGGCTTTCGGTAAACAGTGTGCTAATCGCCCTGAAGTTTAAAAAGTTATGTTTTAAGTCAAACAGGATTAGAGGTAACATTATTAAAAAGAAAGCAAATACAGACATCACTGTCCCCAAAAAGAAATTATTTCTTTCACCTTTGGTTGCTTTTAACTCGATAATCCACAAAATTAAAAAGACCGGTATTAAAATCATTGCCAGGTAATGCATTTGTATCGCAGCTGCCAGAGCGGCTCCGCTTAAAGTAAGCCACTTATAATTTTTATTTTTGTGAGCTTTATAAATTCCTAAAATAGTAAGCAAAGCAAAAAACGGCGCCGGATTCGGGTTCCAGGAAGAACGGGAGTAAATAATAGTTACCGGGGAAACTGCATAAAGGATGGCTGAAAATGCCGCCGGCAACACACCAAACCACTGTCTCGCCAGGTAATAGATAAGGAATACTGTTGCTACGCCAATTCCTGCAACCATACCGGCAGCTGCTACCGGATTAAGCCAAAAGAAAGCCATCGGTACCGCTATCATGTAGTAGTACAACGGCCCTAAATAGATATTGCCGACCGAAGTAGGTGGGCCGATAAACGGCAAGTTATGCTCAACCAGCATCTCTTTGATTACCAAAGCATCCCGCCCCTCATCCCCTAAAAACGCCATATATTCCGGCAACCTGTAAAACCGCAAAAATGAGGCAAAAAGAAGTATTAAACAAACAAAAATGATTTCAGTACGGTATTTTTTTATCCAATGGCTCATCTTAATTGCCACCACAACTTTAAAAGATCGGCAAAAGACCGGATCATTACCTGAAGGTCTGCCCCTGTCTGGCGGCCGGCCTGACGGGGGTGGTGATAAACTCCTACTTCTATAATCTTAAACCCATATTTTTTTGCCTTAGCCAAAAGCTCGGGGGAGATCATCCCCCCACGGGAAGACTCAAGTTTAGGAATAGTTTCAATCACTTTTTTCTTGACTAATTTAAAACCACAGTCGACGTCTTTAACACCAACCCCCAGCAAAGCATTTGCCAGCATAGTCCATACCCAACCGATAATAATTCTGACCGGCGGATCACTCCTGTTAATCCTAAAACCGACTACAATATCCGCTTTTTCCGACTTTTCAAGAAATTTTGTAACTTCTGAAAAATCAAACTGTAAATCAGAATCCGTATAGACAATATTTTCAAACCTGGCACCATATAACCCGCATTTTAAAGCCTCACCATAACCACCGTTTTGAGTCCGGTTAATTAATCTGACATGTCTATCCCTCTTTGCCAAGCCTTCCACCACTTTGGCAGTACCGTCGGTCGACCCATCATTTACTACCATCACCTCGTAATCATTTAACTTAAGCGTTTTTAAAACCAAAAGGGCTTTTTCTACCATGACCCGAATATTTTCTTCCTCGTTATACGCCGGGAAAAAAACTGATAAATTTTTGACGTTTACTTTATCCATACTGCCTAATATGCTAACATCAAATTGCTGATATGCAAAGTATATTTTCAGGGAAGACATACAAAGATTTATTAATAATCGCTGCTGTCGCTTTAGCCTCCTCTTTTCTCATCTGGCTCCCCCATATTTTGAAACTTCCCAACTTTTTGGGGCTTAATTTCAGCCAAGGTTTTCAGACAATTTACAGGAATTTTGATGGGTTAGAATACGTCTTTATTGCCAAGACCCTCTATTTCCCTAATGTCTTTGCAACCCTTCCCCAATCAATGCCGGCCGAATATTTTGCCGCCCATTTCCCGGGATTTTCGCTACTCATGCTGGCAGTAGCCCCCCTCTTTGGTTTTTTAAAATCAATGATCCTGATCCCCTTATTATTTACCATCCTATCTGCTTTCTCCTTTTACTTTTTAGTCCGGGACTTTAGGTTAAGTGACCATCCCCTACTTTTATCCATAATCTTTTTAATCCTTCCGGCGAGATGGCTTATCGTCCATAGCGTCGGCTCTGCCGAACCAATCTTTATCTTTTTTGCAATTTCTGCCCTGTACTTTTTTATGAAATTTGAGCATACCTTAAAACCTTCATATATATACGCCACTGCAATCTTTGGTATTTTGGCACAATTTACCAGGCCTCCCGGGATATTATTATTTATTGCACTGTCAGCTTATATCATCTGGAAAACCATTAAGGGCCGGGGGGTAAATCTTATCAACCGCATAGCTTATTCTGCCACCTCTTACTGGCCTTTGTTGCTTATACCGGTTTCTTTGTTGGGTATTTTTTATTGGTACTCTGTCTCTTATGGGGATTTCTTTGCCTACTTCCACAGCGGGGATAATATCCATCTCACCTTCCCACCTTTCCAGGTTTTTAATAAAGACCAGGCTTGGGTTGGGGATATCTGGCTTGAGGATATTATCTATATTCTTATACTGGGGTTTTTAGGGGGAATAATGCTAATAAAACAAAAACTTTACCCTTTAGCATTTTTTGTCTTAACTTATCTAGGGGCGAGCACCTTAGTTGCCCACCGCGACGTCAGCCGCTATATCCTCCCTATTTTCCCATTTGTTTTAATTGCCTTTGAAAAAGTTTTAGTGTCAAAAGAGTTTAGGATTGTACTTATCATTGTCGCCCTGGCAATTTACCTCTATGCCCAAAATTTTATATTAGCCAACACCGCCCCCTATCCTAACCCTCAACTATTTAACTAATCTTCCTGATTTTTCCAGGTAATAAGGTTATTAATGGCAAAGTTCCAGATTAAAACCGGGGGGATTGTGGCAAAGAAATAGAAGTTATTATAAGCAGCCCTAAAGTTGCCTATCTGGACAAACCCATCCCCAAAAAATGTGTAGAGAAGTTTTACAACCAACACCCCTATCACCAACCCCCCCAAACTTACAAAGTTAAAAATTCCTAATTTCTGCCAAACGTTGGTCTTATTTTTACGGTAGCGGAAAGTCCAGAAATGGTTCCAGGCAAAGTTGTTTAAAATGGCGATCTCTGCCGAAAAACCTTTGGAAGTAGCAGGTAACATCCCTAAAGAGTTGATAAAAAATTTATAAAAGAAAAAATCTACAATAGTCCCGGTAAAACCAACCACCCCAAACTTAATTAGCGTCTTTGCCCTCCTGGTAATATAAAATAGCGGAAAATTAATTCCCCACTTATGCAGGCGCGCATCAATTGCATAAGTTATAACATCATAAGTATAGTTGACTACTTTATTTTTAGAATAACCTTCAGCGCGGTTTTTAAAAACCAGCGGCACTTCTTTATATTTTGCCCCGGCCAGTATTGCCTCGTTTAAAAATGCCGGCTGGACAATAAACGTTTGTTCCCTCCAGGGTAACCTGTCAAAGTTAATCCTTTTAAAAAGTTCCGGGGTAAAAGCCCGGGCAGAATTTGTAACTTCCCGGATACCAAAAGGCCCAACCAAAATACGGAAAACTAAAGAAGACCCCATACTAAACACTCTCCGGGTAAAAGACAATTGATTTTCCCCGCCTTTAACAAACCGGGACCCTAAAGCCAAGTCATACCCTTCTTTAATAGCCTCAACCAACCTCACTAATACATCCGCTTCCACCTGGCCGTCAGCATCCAGCTGGGCTAAAACATCCGGGTTTAGGTGTTCCAAAGAATACTGGTGGCCGCGAATAATCCCCACCCCCAGCCCCCTTTCAACTTCCAGAAAGTGGACCCTAGGGTTAGACTTCGACAGCCTCTTGGCAATTTCACCTGTGCCGTCCGGAGAACCGCTGTCAACAATTAAAACTTCCACTCTAAAGCCAGGTAAATTTTTTTCTTGCTCTAAAACCTTACTTACAGTCTTTTCTAAAACGTTTTTTTCGTTGTAAGTGGGTAAGACGACAACAACTTTCTTCTTTTCCATGCTGGATTGATTGTATAAAAAAATAGGTGACTTTTACAACAGAAGAAAAAAGATCAGGAAAACTTTGCCAGATCGCTGTCTACCATCATTTTGATTAGTTCTTTAAACTTTGTCTTCGGCTTCCAGCCCAGGACTTTTGCAGCCTTTGTTGGATTTCCACACAAAGGGCCTGTCTCAAGGGGCCTTATGAACGAGGGGTTAACTATTATATGTTTTTTCCAATCAAGGCCAACATGGGAAAAAGCAACTTCCAAAAGTTCCTGGATTGTATGGGTTTCTCCAGTAGCTATCACATAATCATCCGATTTGTCTTGCTGCAGCATAAGCCACATTGCTTGGACATACTCCTTAGCATACCCCCAATCCCTTTTGGGATCTAAACTCCCCATCTCCAGTTTCCAATCATTTGTAATTATCGATTGTCCCATTTCGTTAAGCGGTTGATTTTTCACCCTGTTGGCGATACACGCCACGCCTACGGTCACCTTTCTGGTCACGTATTGCATCCCGCGCCTGGGGCTTTCATGGTTGAATAAAATACCGCAGCATATAAACATTTTTTCTGTCCCTTCCCTCAAAATCCGGGCGTTGTGGTGGGCAAATAATTTTGCAACTCCATACGGATTATTAGGAAGGAGCGGGGTCTTTTCATTTTGGGGGATTTGAGCGGGGGCCCCAAACATCTCCGAAGTTGAAGCCTGATAGATTTTAACCTTCATCCCGGACCTGTGTAACCTTAACGCTGCCTCAAATAAACGGAGCGGCCCTAAAGCATTAATATCGGATGTATAAACCCCTCTTTTAAAAGAATCTGCCGGGGCTGCTTCTGCGCCTAAATTGTAAATCTCATCAGGTTTAAATTCTGAAACGGCAACCTCTATAGACCTCTCGTCATCCAAACTCCCCCTGAAAAAATTAATTTCATTTTTAAGGTGTTCTACATTACCTAAATGCCCGGTACTGCTGCTTCTGACAAAACCGGCCACCTCATAGCCTTTTCCTAAAAGGAATTCTGTGAGGTATGACCCATCCTGCCCCGTGATACCAGTAATGAAGGCTTTTTTTTTCATAAGGTCCATTTGCCGCTATAACAGAAATTATTAACTTCCTGTTTGGGAAAAGGCCTAAAACATTACCAAGGCCAGGGCAGCTATTAGAATATACTCTATGATAATTTCAAAAGTCAAAGTTTTATCTTTCATATGATGAAGTGTGGTAGCTGCAAGATAAAGCAGGGCAGCTAAAATTAATATCTTAAACTGTATACCGGAAGAATTCCTAAAAACAAAAAGGGCTATAAGTAAAAGAGGTGCTGTAAAAAACAAAAGCCAGATGAAATTAAATCTCACTTTTAAATTTCTCATATTAAAGAATCTCCCCCGCTTTGCTTAAAATAAGCGATGTCCCTGCCACAGCCATAAAGCTTAAATGGGCAAAATGGTGGGAAGAAAACCGGAATACTCCCCTTCTTTTTAAGACCAGAAAATCAGCAATAAGTAATGTTGAGATCATGAATATTAAAGCAAAGCCTGCAGTCCGGGTAACGGCAAAAGGATCCAAAACGGGTTGGTTGCCCAAGCTTTGGCTTGAAAGTGCCGATCCGGCCACAGAGAGAGGCTGGCTTTGCGGCAAAAGCGGCGGTACTTCCGATTTCGCCTCAACACCTTGTAAATCTATCTTCGGAGGAGCGGCAGCAATAGCTTGTGTGGGTTTACCAAACATCTGCACCACCAAAGTAGTTTGTTGGCCCTGTAAAATTCCGTCTTCAACTGCAATCCCTATTTCCTGGTAGTTTGGATTTAAAAGATTCTCCCTGTGGGTAGGGGAGTTCATCCAAGCCACCACAACACCCTCAGAATCAGAGAAATTCCTGGCCAGATTTTCCCCGGCGTAAGAAAATTTATACCCGGCGCCTTTGATAAACCCCCATGGGTCACGACCGGAGGGTGAATAATGCGCCCAGTAATTTTCGGCAAACATATTTGCAGCCTTCTCCCTGGCAGCCTGGCTTAAGGCTGCGTTTGCTACAACAGGTGAAAACCCCGCCTTTTGCCGTTCAACATTGGTATCTTCGATTATTTTTTCGGCGGTAATTTGGGATGTGGTCCCCAAAACTCCCGGCCGGTAGATACCTACCAGGTCAAAGCTTATACGGAGCAGGGCAAAGAGAAGAAAATAGATAGACAGAAAGTGCCAGGATAAAAGTTTTGCCTTCTCGTGGGTTGTAGGGTGGGGGATAAACCAATGAGCGAATTTTTGCATCCTACCTCAAGTATATCTAAGGTTAACAGGTTTGCCAACTTTGCCGTTAACCGGAATATTTAAAGCATATCCAAAAGCCTGGGCAACAGAAGCCCCTACCCGAAGCCCGGTAAACGAACCCGGCCCTTCCTCCACCTCAATACCATCTAAAATATCAAACCCCCGAGGTTTGAGTAATTTCACAATTAGCGGCAATAAAGCCTGTGAGCCATACTCATTTTCCTCACTCAAACTTTCCGATATTTTACTGCCCTCTTTTAAAGTCACCGTGACAACCTTAGGATCCTTGGTATTAATATGTAAGCAGAGCTTGCGACTTCGTCTTAAAATCATAGGTAAATTTTAACACATCACTTACCTTTTTCTTATCCTATAACTAAGCGGACTTTATATAATAGGTCAATGTTAATCGAGTCACAAGCCTCTGGCAAGGAAAGCCGAAGAGAATTACAGGAAAAGGTCGCTTTTACCGCTCAGAGAATTAGAGACCAACTTCAAAAAGTGAGGGAAACGTTCCTGCGAGACCATGCTCCCCCTGCTTCTGATATTGAGGATTGCATCGCTTCTTTTTCAGAACCTTTCATCTTGGGGAAGATACTCTATAACGCCGACGAGAAATCATTTTTTTACAGCTGTCAGGTCCCCCTGAAATCTGCTCCAGATAAAGGTACCGTAATAATAAGATCCAATTTTATTTTGGTAAGACAAGATAGGGGTTCCAAAGCCACAATCACGCTGCAACCTAAAGCCCCTCCGCTTATTGGTTGGCCAGACGACCCGGAGTATCATATAGTCCTTCAAAGAAAATGTATTGATAACCGCTTTGTGTCAGAATATGCATTCTGGAAACCTGCCGGGCTAGCTGAACACCCCCAGGCTTTACGACCCTATTTGGCTGCAAGAATCTGCTGGACCAGCATTGTTGATGTCCCCTGGCGGCTACCCATTATAAAATACCACCCCCTTCCCACCTGTACAAACACTGCCGAGGTACATCCTGCAGAACTTTGCTATCATATGATTCTGGCAGCCGGCGACCTAGGTACGGCCAAAGCCATGATTTTTGCGGGAACTCTCGAATAAACAACTCCTTCCTGATATAAGAACCTGCTGTCGCAGGACCTTGAAAACAAAGTTTTCTAGTAAAGCTTTCAAACTTCGTTTTAGACAAAGTCGCAAGCTTTGCTTATAATTCCCATGTGGACGAGATTAAAAATAAACTACAGGAACTTCAAGATAGGTTCCAAAAAATAGCCGGGCAGTTTGACCGGGATAAACTTCGTACAGAGATAAGAGAGTTAGAAGCCCAAATGAACAAACCCAGGTTTTGGGATGATGCAAACCAGGCGAAGAGCGTTTCCCGGCAACTTTCCTATCACCAAAAACTGCTTGCTACTTTAGAAGATTTAGAGGGAAGGATTAAAAACGCCCTTGAAATATCTTCTGAAAGTTCCATGGAGGAAGATTTAAAAAAAGAGGCTTCAGATTTAGAAAACCTACTCGAAGACTTAGAGCTCCAACTATTTTTATCCGGGCCCAGGGACAGCTCGGAAGCTATTTTATCCGTCCATGCCGGGACAGGCGGGGTAGAAGCTATGGACTGGGCTTCTATGCTTGCCAGGATGTATCAAAGATACTTTGAGAAAATGGGCTGGAAATATGAGGTTTCAGACGAAGACCCGGGGGAAGAAGCAGGCATCAAAACCCTTTCTATAATCATCCATGCCACTTATGCCTACGGGCTGTTAAAAGGAGAGGTAGGGACTCACAGGCTGGTAAGACAGTCCCCTTTTAATGCCGACCACTTACGCCAAACCTCATTTGCTGCCGTAGAAGTGTTGCCGGTTATTGAAAGTGACACCGAAGTAGCTATTAATCCTGCCGATATAGAATTTGAAGCTTACCGTTCGGGAGGGGCCGGTGGGCAAAACGTAAACAAAGTTAACACTGCTGTAAGGGTAAAACATATCCCGACCGGAATAGTGGTTACTGCCCAAACAGAAAGGTCACAACTCCAAAACAGGGAAAATGCCATGGCCCTACTCCGGGCAAAGCTGTGGGTTTTACAACAAGAAGAGGAGCAAAGAGCCCAAGCCGAGCTTAAGGGAGAGTACAGGCAAGCATCATGGGGTACCCAAATCAGGTCATATGTCCTGCACCCTTACCATATGGTCAAAGACCTAAGGACCCTCGTGGAAACTTCAGATACAGATGCAGTACTTGATGGTGACTTGGAAAAGTTCATTGAAGCTGAAGTCAGGAATTTACCCTGAGCACTTCGATAAACTCAGTGTAAACTTGTCGAAGGGCTGGACAAAACTCATCTAAAGTAGTTAAAATTAGGTAATGGAAAACCAATCTGGCCCACTTCTTAAAAGATTCAACTTCGAAAATATAAATAAAGTCTTCTTAGGCATTTTAGTTGCATCTGTTGTTTTAGGAGGGGTTACCGGATATCTACTGTCCCAAGGAAACATCAAGGCTTCAAATACTACTCCTACCAGTAATGGCAATGGCAAACCCCCAAAAAGCGCCCAACAGGATACCCGCACCTTCCGCGATTTTGCCTCCGGGATGATCCAAAAACGCCCGGTGCCAAAGGATTCCGGTGAATACATTGAGGGCACCCATATGCTGGTACGTGAGGGCGCAGTCCCGGTAGCATTAACCTCCTCTGTGGTAGACCTTAATGAGTATGAGGGTAAAAAAGTTAAAGTGTTCGGGGAGACCCAAAAAGCCGTCAAAGAAGGATGGCTTATGGATGTCGGCAAAGTTGAAGTTGAATGATTTCTTTTCAAAATGTCACCAAAAAATTCAGCACTACAATTACTGCCGTTGAAGGCATTAATTTAGACGTTAAAAAAGGCGAGTTTGTTTTTTTAGTTGGCCCGTCAGGTGCAGGCAAATCTACATTGCTCAGACTACTTTCCCGGGAATATCTTCCCACTACAGGCAAAGTTATCGTCGATGAGATAGATATTTCTAAATTAAAATCCTCCGATATCCCGATTTACCGACGGAAAATAGGCTTTGTTTTTCAGGACTTTAAGTTACTGGAAGACCGGACAGTGTTGGAAAACGTCGCCTTAGCCCTACAGGTAAGGGAAATCCCTGAACTTGAAATCGCCAAAGAGGTCGAAAGGACCTTAAAATTATTTGAAATATGGGAGAGGCGCAACCTTTTCCCAAGGCAGCTTTCCGGCGGGGAAGCCCAAAGGACTGCCATCGCCCGGGCTATTATCGGCAAGCCGGAAGTGCTTTTGGCTGATGAGCCGACCGGAGATTTAGACCCCCAAACCGCCTGGTCTGTACTGCAGCTTCTGGGAGAGATTAACTCCTGGGGGACAACTGTAGTTATGGCAACCCACAATAAAGAGATCGTCGATGCCCAAAAAAGAAGGGTGATAACCATCAAGGGCGGTAAAATAATCAAGGACAGGAACGAAGGGAAATATGATCTTCATTGAATTTGTCAAAAGAAATATCCGGCGGACACCTTACCAGGCATTGGCTGCCTCAATGGTGATGTTCTTAACATTTTTAACCCTTTCAAGCTTTTCAATTCTGGCTTTAGGTTCACAACAAATTTTGCGATTCTATGAGAGTAAACCACAGGCCATAGCCTTTTTTAAAGACGGGACAACCGAAACAGATATCCAGGCAATCCAAAACGCCTTAAGCCAAACGGGCAAAATTACACAATTTAAATATGTTTCCAAGGAAGAGGCGCTGGAAATCTACCGGGAACGGAATAAAAGCAACCCTACTTTATTGGAACTTGTCACTGCCAATATTTTACCCGCATCTTTGGAAATATCCACCCAAACCCCCGATGACCTAAAACCGATAGCGGAGATTGTTAAAAGAGAGCCTGTGGTAGAAGAGGTAGTCTTTCCCGAAGATGTAGTAGCCTCCTTGACCCAAGCTACCGGATTGATCCGAGTCGTCGGAGGTGCGGTTGTTGGTTTCCTGGTCACGTTTTCTACCCTTATTATTATCATGATTATCGGGTTTAAAATCAGGGTTAAAAGGGAGGAGATAGAGACTATGAAACTTTTAGGGGCCTCTGCCCGCTTTATAAGAATGCCATATCTTTTGGAAGGTATCGTTTATGCCTCAATTGGGGCTTTATTAGGTTGGCTGGTAAGCGTCTTGATAACCTGGTACTTTGAACCGCTCCTTCAAAACAACTTGGGGGAAGTTGCCCAAAGTATACTCCCATTATCCCCCATCCTGATGTTAGGGCTTCTTATGGTTGAACTTTTTGTTGCAGTGCTGGTAGGGGGACTTGGGTCATTGGCAGCAGTCCGCCGTTACCTGCATCTTTGAACTTCCCATGTATGAGAATACTGGTACTTATTGCAACGTTAATACTCACCCTCTCCCTGTCTTTTTTTGCCAGTAGCCCAACTTTTGCCCAGTCGTTTTCAGACTCCGAAAAGAAACTTCAGGAAATCCAAAGGCAGATTTCCGAGCTGCAGTCCCAACTGGATACAGCCCGTGGCCAGGAAAAGACCCTAAAATCCCAGCTTACTTTCATTGACACCCAAACAAAACTTACCCAGGCAAAAGTCGAGGAAACGAAATTCCAAATAGAGAAGTTGGAAAAAGAGATCACTGACCTTTCCACCAGGATTGTCAGGCTCTCGGGAACGATGGACACAATTACCCAGGTGCTTTTAACCCGGATTGTCGAAACTTACAAGTTTGGGGACTTTTCCGCTGTTGACCTGTTTTTTTCATCACACGGTTTTTCCGACCTTTTCACCCGGATGAAATATATCCAGGTAGCCCAAGCTAACGATAAAAAAGTGCTCTATCAACTCCAGGCCACAAAAGCTACCTATAACGACCAAAAAGTAGACAGGGAGTCCCGCCAAGCCCAGCAGGAAAAACTAAAAGGGGATTTGGAAAGATACCAGGGCCAGCTTGAGGAGCAAAAGAAAGCCAAGCAGGAACTTTTAGCTGCCACACAAAACGACGAGGCCAGATATCAGTCATTAATTGCCCAACTGAGAGCCGAACAGGAATCAATAGCCCGGGCCATTGCAAATGTAGGGGCAGTCGTGGGACCTGTTACAAAGGGGCAACAAATCGCCGGGATGGGCTCTACCGGCTTTAGGGGATACCCCGGAGATACAACCACTACTACTGAATATGGAGAGGTATATTTCTTGGGGACACATACAGGGTTAGACCTCGCCCCAAGAACCTATGAAGGATCAGGCCGGGCTATTTTAGCCTCGGAAAACGGTATTGCCTATAGCACTTCCGCCCCTTGTAGTTTAAATATTAAAGGTGGCTCTTCGGTAGGTAAAGGCATTATTATTGACCACCAAAATGGGATCGTCACCCTCTACTGGCACATCTTATAATATCTTGTGATACTATAAGGCTGTGAAGAAAACTTTCGTTTCCTTAGTAACTGTTTTTATTAGCTATTTTTTTCTTTCTGTCCCTGCTGTTTTGGCAGTTTTTACCTTCACTGCCGATCCAGCTACTGTAACCCCCGACCAGGAAATTCAAGTTACCGTTAATCTAACGTTACAAAATCAGAATAATACAATTTATTATCTTGAGGGGGCTTTAAAGCCTGAAGGCGGCTCAAACTATTTCAGCCAAACCTGGAACGATTCTGCCTGGACAGCTTATACTGCCTCCAGTAACTATACATCACTAAAGCAGATTACAACAGACGACTCAGGCAATTGGACCGGTACCCTAAGGGTCAAAGTTGATACAGAAAGCAGTTATTTTACAGGGAACGGCAACTATATATTAAAATTAAAAAGATTTACCGAAGCCGGGTCATCAACCTGGTCTGATTCGGCCAGTGATGTGACAATCACAGTTATTTTATCTCCCGCCCCCACACCTACTCCAACTTCAGCCCCAACCCCTACACCCACACCTACCAAAACACCAACTCCTACTAAAACTCCCGCCCCCACACCTACTCCAACTTCAGCCCCAACCCCTACAAAAACTGCAACTCCTACCAAAAAACCAAGCTCCATCCCTGCTAAAGAAAAATCAGAGTCCACTATCTCTATACCTCCCTCGCTTTTAGGGACCAGTGCTGCCCAACCCACAGAAAGCCAACCCCAACCTGAAGTACAGGTTGCAGGTTTTCAATTTACTAATATCTTAAAAATTGCCGGAGGACTGGTTCTAGCCCTTTCGGGAGTCTTTGTATTTTCTCTAATTGCCAAAGGTAAAAAGCTGGATATATAATTAGCCTCGTCAGACGACCTCTAGCGAGGCTGGTTTTACAACATTATGATTATGATTTACCAAACTAATTCACCTGGAGAGACACAAAAAATAGCAAAAGAGTTGGCCCAAAAATATAAGGATGGGGGGATTTTTGCCTTATCCGGCCCCTTGGGGGCAGGCAAGACTACTTTTATCCAGGGGTTTGCCCAAGGTTTAGGAATTACCGAGAGACTACTCTCCCCTACTTTTGTTATTATGAGGCAACACGAAATCCCGAAAAATCCTGAAGGAAAACTTTACCACATCGACCTTTACCGCTTGGACAAAATTACAGAGATTGATTCCTTGGGTCTATCTGAAATCTTTTCTAACCCCAAAAATATTATCTTTATAGAGTGGTCAGAAAAAATGGAAACTCTCCTGCCAAAACAAACAATTAAAATACATCTGGAAATAACCTCTGAGGAAACCAGACAAATTCTTATCGAAGACTAACTTTTATCTCCCTTGTCTCTGGCGGAGGAGTTCTAGAGCCGAGGCACCACTTTGGCCGGAGGAAGTTGAGGGCTGAGGCGCTGACCCCTGTAAGTTTCCAAAACTAGCCGAGGAGGTA
>LCEJ01000001.1 GCA_000997105.1 Candidatus Daviesbacteria bacterium GW2011_GWA2_42_7 | reverse complement strand
GATTTCGCTTCTGTCCCGGCACTAACCAAGTCCGGCTATGTAGGCGTAAAAGTCTGGGTTAACCTGGGGGAGGCAGAAATATAATGGCTTTATTAGTACCTAAAAGAGTAAAACACAGGAAGGCTTTCCGCGGGAAACGTGGCGGCGTAGCGACACGCGGGAATACCTTAAGTTTTGGAAGCTTTGGTTTAAAGTCAATGGATGCCGGCTGGATTTCGTCCCGCCAACTTGAAGCAGCCAGGCGGGCGATCACTCATTTTACGGCCCGTGGGGGAAGGCTTTGGATTAGGATTTATCCGGATAAACCGGTGACTAAACATCCGGCCGAAGCCAGGATGGGTTCCGGTAAGGGTGATGTGATAGGGTATGTGGCGGTGGTAAAACCCGGAACTATTATTTTTGAAATGGGGGCTGTTTCAGGGACGGTAGCAGCAGAAGCTATGAGGTTGGCGTCACACAAATTGCCGGTTAAGACAAGGATTGTTTCAAAGGAGAGTTAGGAAATTATAAGCAAAGCTTGAATTTTATAAATATAAGCAAAGCTTGAAATTTTAGAGGACTAAAATTATGAAAAAAAATGATTTAGCAGAAATGAAAAAAGCAGATAAAAAGACACTTGATGAGAGTGTTGCCAAAATTTGTAAAAGTCTGGCCTCTTTAGTCTTGGATAAAAATATGGAAAAATTAAAAAACAAAAAAGAGATAAAAAATAAAAGAAAGGACTTGGCGCAAATTTTAACCATCAAAAGACAGAAAGAGCTTTTGACGGGTCTTGAAAACCAATTTAAAGAGGGTAAAGAAAATGGCTAAAACAAAGGTCTTATCAAAAACTGCAAAAGTTTCCAAGAAAGGTCCGGTAAAGAGGATAAAAGAGGTAAAGAAACAAAACGTTGCAATGTCAGGTAAAGGAAAAATAATGCGGGGTTTGGTGCTTGTTGCTAAATTACCGATGACAGTTACTGTGCTGGTTGAATATAGGAAGACGCACCCCTTATACGGGAAGTCTTTTAGGAGAAGTAAAAAATATTTAGTACATGATGAGGTAGGGGTAAAGGTGGGGGATATTGTAGAGATTCGAAAGGTAAGGCCGATTTCTAAAAATAAGCATTTTGCGGTGGTGAAAGTTGCAGGCCAAAATATTGAGGCGATTGTAATAGGGCAGCTTAAAGAGGAGGCGGCTGAGGAGATTGCTGCAATAATGCCGGAAAAGATTGAAGAGTCAGAGGAGCCAAAAGGGCCAAAAGAGCCAAAAGAGCCAGAGGTTAAAGAGAGTAAAACAAAAAGGAAAAAGAAAGGAGAAAAACTAGTTGCTAGTCACTAGTAGCTAGATACTAGTTTATGGTACAACACAGGTCGATGTTAAAAGTTGCAGACAATAGCGGGGCGAAACTTTTACAAGTTATCCAACCGTTAGGTGGTTCGGGAAAGCGCAAGGCTTCATTAGGGGAGCTTACGGTAGCGGTGGTAAAAGGGGCCGACCCAAACGGCCAGGTAAAAAATGGGGAAATAGTGCGGGCAGTATTGGTGCGCACCAGAAAAGAAATCCGCCGCGATGACGGGTCATATATCAAATTTGATGAGAATGCGGCAGTTGTGGTAGATAAAAACGGGGACCTTAGGGCAACCAGGGTTTTTGGCCCGATTGCGCGTGAAGTAAGGGAGAGAGGTTTTACAAAGATCGCTTCCCTGGCACCGGAGGTATGGTAAAAGGGGTTACGAGTTCAGGGTTAAGAGTGATGAGTGAAGAAAGAAAAAAAATATGAAAATTAAAAAAAACGATACAGTACAAATACTTTTAGGGAAGGACCGGGGGAAAAACGGTAAGGTTTTACGTGTTTCAACCAAAGAAAACAAGGTTTGGGTTGAAGGGTTAAATATGTATAAAAGACATGTCAAAAAAGTTGGGCAAACAGAGGGCGGCATTATCGGGATTTCAAAGCCTTTGAATATAAGCAATGTGGCTTTAGTCTGTCCCCACTGTAAGAAACCTGCCAGGGTGGGTTTTCAAGTTGAAGGGGACATTAAAGTAAGGGTGTGTAAAAAATGCAAGGAGGCAATTAAGTAGTTCATAGTTGGTAGTTCGTAGTCCATAGAATTTTCTTACTATGAACCATGAACTGTGAACTTATAACAAAATATGACAAGGCTTAAAGAAAAATACATAAAAGAGATAGCCCCTAAATTAAAGGAGGAGTTTCATGTTGCAAATATTATGGCTGTACCTAAAATAACCAAGGTGGTTTTAAGTGTAGGAATGGGTGATGCAAAAGATAACCAGGCGATTTTAGATAAGGTGGTAGAAAACCTAACAGCCTTATCCGGCCAGAAGCCGGCTGTGACCAGGGCAAAAAAATCTATTTCTACTTTCAAGCTTGCCAAAGGTAACCAGATTGGTGCCATGGTTACTTTAAGGGGGAATAGGATGTATGAATTTTTAGATAAACTGATGAGTGTAGTCCTTCCTAAGGTTAGGGATTTTCGGGGTATATCTGATACCTCTTTTGATAACCAGGGAAATTTTACTTTAGGGATGAATGAGCAGGCGCTTTTCCCGGAAATTAGTTTCCAAAGCGGAGCGATTGGAAGCAAAATAAGGGGATTAGGTATTTCAATTGTGACTACTGCCAAGAGCCGTGAGGAAGGAAAGAGGATGTTAGAACTGTTAGGAATGCCGTTTAAAAAGGAGGTAAGTAGGTAGTTTTGAGTTTATGGTTCATTGTATTTATCTCTGGACTATGAACTACTAACTATGAACTAAGTTATGGCTAAGACAAGTAATATAGTAAAAACTAAGGAGAAATTTAAAGTAAGGGAGCACAGCCGTTGTATGCGGTGTGGCAAGACGAGGTTTGTTTTTAGAAAATTCGGACTGTGCAGGCTATGTTTTAGGGAGTTAGCGCACCTTGGGCAGTTGCCCGGTGTTAAGAAATCAAGCTGGTAATTTATAAGCAAAGCTTGAATTTTATAAATAAAATATGGACAACGTAGGAGATTTATTAATCAGAATAAAAAACGGTTACATGGCTTCCCGCAAAGAGGTTGTGGTAGTGTATTCAAAATTAAACCTGGCTATCTTAAAGCTTCTTGCTGAGGAAGGATATATTGCAAGCTTTGAAGTTTTGGAAAGTGGTGTTAAGGTGGTTCTAAAGTATGAGAGTAAGAAACCTGCTTTGACCGATGTCAAAAGAATTTCCAAGCCAAGCAGAAGAGTTTATATGGGCAGAAAAAACATACCAAGGGTTTATGATGGTTTAGGAATTGCGATTGTCTCGACCCCCAAAGGGGTTATGAGTGACAGAAAAGCGCGAAAGGAGGGTGTAGGCGGAGAAGTAATGGCCTATGTTTGGTAGGTAGTTTTAAGTTCATGGTTCATGGTAAAGACAAATAACCAGCTAGCTATGAACTGCGAACTACCAACTGTGAACTAATTTATGTCTAGAATAGGTGACGCTCCGATCCAAATACCGTCTGCTGTAACTGTTGAAGTTAACGGGCAAAAGGTTGTGGTTAAAGGCCCGTTGGGGCAGCTTGAGATGGAGTTCCGGCCGGAGGTTAAGGTTAGTGTGGAGGACCAAATAGTCACGGTTTTACGCAAACGGCAGGATAAAGTTTCCAGGTCTTTGCACGGTTTGACAAGGTCTTTGATTGCCAATATGGTCACCGGGGTAGAAAAAGGGTGGGAGAGAAAATTAGAACTTGTGGGGGTAGGGTTTCGGGCCCAGACAGACGGAGAGAAGCTCACTTTAAATGTAGGTTTCTCCCACCCGGTGGAGATTACGGCGTCTGAGGGTATTAAATTTACTGTAGCGGATAACACGAAAATTACGGTTTTGGGTATTGATAAAATCTTAGTGGGGCAGGTAGCTGCATCTGTTAGGAAGGTGAGGCCGCCGGAACCTTACCAGGGCAAAGGAATCCGTTATGCTGGAGAATATGTAAGGAGAAAAGCCGGTAAGGCCGGTAAGGTGGGGGCCGGAGCAAAATGACCCGCCTTTGGCGAGGTCATCCTGAGGACTCGCCTAGGCGACCGACGAAGGATCTAAACTAAAATTATGTATAAATTAAATGGCAGGAAAAAAAGACATATGAGGGTAAGAAAACACTTATCCGGGACTCCCGGGAAGCCGCGTCTTGCGGTATTCCGCTCCGGTAAACATATCTATGCCCAAGTTATCGATGATACGATAGGTAAAACACTTGTCTTTGCATCTGACCTAAAACTAAAAAAGTTGGGGGTAAAGAAAGACCAAGGTTTTGAGGTGGGTAAAATTTTGGCAGCGGAAGCTGTTAAAAAAGGAATTACTACGGTAGTATTTGACCGGGGAGGGTTTTTATATCACGGTCGGGTAGAGAGATTGGCTGCCGGTGCCAGGGAGGGAGGTTTGAAATTTTAAAATGCAACCTAATTTTGTAAGGGAACAGTCTGAATTTTTTGAAAAAGTGATCCAGGTAAACCGGGTCTCAAAAAAGACAAAAGGCGGGGATAAAAGATCCCTTTCTGTCATCGTGGTGGCCGGGGATAAAAAAGGCAGGGTTGGTGTAGGTTTAGGCAAGGCGGCCGATGTACAGTCGGCAGTAAGAAAAGCCTCAGCTTATGCAAAAAAACATATGATTAATGTGCCTTTAATTGATAACCGGACAATTCCTCATACAATTAATATTAAATTGGGTGCAGCGAGAGTGCTTTTAAAGCCTGCCCCCCCAGGAACAGGGATTATTGCCGGAGGTGCTGTGCGTGTAGTAGTGGAGGCTGCAGGAATTTCCGATATCGTCTCTAAGGTATTAGGCACAAGCAACCAGGCTTCCAATGTCTACGCCACCCTGGAGGCTTTAAGCAGGCTGAAGTTAATCGAGAGGGGGAAAAAGGTATGAAATTACATCAACTACCCAGGATTTCTAAAATAGCCAAAAAAAGGGTTGGGCGGGGTTTAGGGTCCGGGAAGGGTAAAACAGGAGGAAGAGGTACAAAAGGCCAAAAGGCCCGGGGGAAAATAGCTTTAGGTTTTATTGGTGGCACACTGCCTTTATATAAAAAACTTCCTTACAGAAGGGGGTTAGGTAACGCAAAGCAGACTCCGAAGCCGGTAGTTATACCTTTGTCTAAACTTGCTTCCTTAAAGATCGGTTCAGTGGTGGATTTAGAGAGCCTAATTGAACACAAAATTGTGACAGCGAAGGAAATTAGGAAATCTGGTGTTAAAATAGTAGATAATGGGGAAGCCCCAAAAGGAATAATTATGAAACTGCCTACCAGTGCTTCAGCTGCCGGGAAAATTGAAAAAGCGGGAGGGAAAATAGAGAGTGCCTAACCTATTCTCACCAATCATAAATGCTTTTAAAATAGAAGAACTTCGGCGAAAAATTTTTATCACTGCGATTATAATTGTAATTTACCGGCTTGCTGCCCATATCCCGGTTGGGGGGGTAGATTTACCGGCTTTACAGGCGCTTTTCCAAAGCAACCAATTCCTGGGGCTTTTAGATATCTTTTCCGGAGGGACCTTAGTTAACTTTTCTATAATTTCTTTAGGGTTAAACCCATATATTAACGCCTCTATTATTATGCAGCTTTTAACAATGGTGTTCCCGGCACTTGAGGCTTTATCAAAAGAGGGAGAACAAGGGAGACAGCAGATTAACCAGTACACCAGGTATCTGACGGTACCACTTGCGATACTTCAGGCGGTAGGGATGTTTACATTGCTCCGCAACCAGGGGATTGTTCTGGACGGCAGCCCTTTAAGTATTTTAGCCATCATTATTACCATGACTGCGGGAACGGTTTTTACAATGTGGCTGGGGGAACTTATTACCGAGTATGGGGTAGGTAACGGGATTTCCCTTTTGATTTTTGCCGGAATTGTGGCCCGGGCACCTATTGCGTTGGTCCAAACAGCCTCGATAACCGATACCCAGCAAATGATAAACCTGCTGATTTTTGCAGTTTTTGGTTTGGCGGTGACAGCCGGGATTGTGTTTATTAATGAAGGCAGAAGGCAAATTTTAGTACAGTACGCCCGGCGGTTTGTCGGGGGGCGGGAAGTTGGGGGGGCATCAACCTATCTTCCGTTGCGGATTAACCAGGCCGGTGTGATCCCGATTATTTTTGCCGTTTCTTTAGTATTGGTCCCTTCATTTGGGGGTCAGTACCTTTCCCAAGTTTCCCAACCGGGGTTGCAATCATTGGGTAGGTGGCTTGTTGCCAATTTTCAGGTTGACTCTATTATTTATAACTTAACCTACTTCTTTTTAGTTTTAGGTTTTACTTACTTTTATACTGCGGTAATTTTTAATCCGGTTAAGATTTCCGATGAGTTAAAAAAATCCGGGGCGTTTATTGCCGGTATTAGGCCCGGCACTGCTACTGCAGCTTACTTAAATTATATTTTAACCCGTATTACCCTGGCCGGAGCTATATTTTTAGGTGTTGTAGCAATCCTTCCCGGGGTTGCCTCGCAGATTACCGGGATAACAACGTTGGTTATTGGTGGCACAGGGCTTTTAATTGTCGTCTCAGTAGTGATGGATACTGCCAAGCAATTTGAAAGTAAGCTGGTGGAAAGTAGCTATGAAAGGTTCCTGAAGTGAGCAAGCTCTCTTCTTCGAAGACGAAGATATTATTAGCAGGTCCCCAAGGCTCCGGTAAAACTACCCAGGCAAAATTCATTGCCCAAAAATACGGCCTGCATTTTATAAGCGCCGGTAAGTTGTTGCGTGAACTTGCCCAAAGCGGCAGCGAAGAAGGGGAGCGGATTCGCCAGCAGATGGAAGAAGGGGAATTTGTTGATGATAAAGTTGCTGCGCGTTTAGTAAAAGAGGAGATAGAAAAAGATTCTCAAAATGGTTTTGTCTTAGACGGATTTCCCCGGCGTTTTTCCCAACTTGAATATTTTAATCCGGATTTTGATCAGGTTATCTACCTGGATGTTCCGGACGGGGAAGTTGTAGATAGGATGCTTGGAAGAGGGAGGGCGGATGATACCCCTGAGGCAATTGGGGAAAGGCTTAGGCTTTATCATAGCAATACGGAGCCGGTGCTGGATTATTACGACCGGCAAGGTAAATTAATAAAAGTGAACGCTTCCCAGGCTCCGGGGGCAACGGCCGAACAAAGTATTAGGCAAATAGCAGATGAAGTTGATGAAAAATTAAAAGATGGTTTAGGTGATAAGTGATGTCTGCTGTACCTGTTCGAAACGATAAAGAGTTGGAGTTGATGAGGGCTAGTGGGGAGATTACCGCAAGGGCCTTAAAGAGAGTATTAGAAAGTGTAGAACCTGGGGTTACTCTTTTAGAGTTGGATAAAATTGCCGAGGAAGAGATTGAGCGGTTGGGAGGGAAGTCGTCGTTTAAGACGGTCCCCGGCTATAGATGGGCAACGTGTCTGACGGTAAATGATGAAGTGGTGCATGGTATCCCAAGAGACATAAAACTTATTGAGGGGGATATTTTGGGAATAGATCTGGGAGCGGTTTTTAAAGGATGGCATACGGATACGGCGTGGTCGGTGTTGGTTGGAGATTGGAAGTTGGGAGATGGAGATTGGAAAGAAAAAGAACGGTTTTTGAAAGCGGGGGAGAGGGCTTTGTGGGAAGCTGTAGGTCAGGCAAGGGAGGGAAAGAGATTGGGTGATATCTCAGCTGCAATCCAGGAAACTATCGAGGGGGCAGGTTACTCGGTAGTGAAAAGTTATATCGGGCATGGGGTAGGAAGATCCCCCCATGAAGAGCCGGAAATACATGGTGTCGGAGAATATGGGACTGGTTTACATTTAAAAAAAGGGATGACCCTGGCTATAGAAGTAATTTATACGGCGGGAAGTGACCGGGTAAAGGTAGAGGATGACGGGTGGACTGTTGCAACAGCAGACAGCAGTTTAGGGGGGCTTTTTGAGATGACAGTTATTGTCGGTAAAAAACAAGCAGAGGTGATAACGGATTGGAGGAAGGTATAATTATAAGCGGAGCTTGCGACCTGCGGTCTAAAGCGGAGCTTGAAATTCTCCGAAGGAGAATTATAGGGTTGTTTTTTGAAGCTGGTTTTGGTAAAATTGGGAGTCGGACAAAATGAATGACACGATTGAGGTTGAAGGAAAGATTACAGAGGTACTGCCCAACACTTTGTTTAGGGTGAGTATTGACAATGCACCGGATTTGCCGGAGTTAGTTGGGAAGGTGATTTTGGCCCATATTTCAGGTAAAATGCGGATGCATTATATTAAGCTTTTGGCAGGGGACAGGGTTAGGATGGAGATGAGCCCGAGATACGATTTAACAAAAGGAAGGGTCACGTTTCGATTAAAATGAATGTACAGGCGTCAATCAAAAAAAGATGTAATTTTTGCAAAGTCGTGAAACGCGAAGGTATTTTGTATGTTATTTGTTCGCGTAACCCGCGGCACAAACAGAGACAAGGGTAATAACTTGTCCTGAGTGACTGAAAGGAGTCGAAGGATGGCTAGAATTGCAGGAGTTGAATTACCGGTAGAAAAACGAGTGGATATAGGATTAACCTACATTTTTGGTATAGGCAGGTCTAATGTGGAAAAAGTCATAAAAGATGCAGGTATTGAAGGGTCAAAACGGATAAAAGACTTAACCGAAGAAGAGGTGGGGAAACTGCAGAAAGCAGTTGACCAATTTAGGGTAGAAGGTGATTTAAAACAACAGATTAGCCAAAATATCAGGCGTTTAGAAGAGATTGGGTCATACCGCGGGATTCGCCACCGGAGAGGCTTGCCTGCAAGGGGACAAAGAACCAGGTCTAATGCCAGAACAAAAAGGGGTAAAAGAAAAACCGTAGGGACAGTCAGAAAAGATGTGGTAGCAAAGACAGGAGGAACAAAATAGATATTAGTAGCTAGTTACTAGTTAACTAGTTATCTAACATCTAGTATCTACAAATATGGCCAAAAAAGAAATAAAAAACAAGTCTAAGGTTGCTAAAAAAACAGCTGCGCCAAAGCAGGTTTCGTCGGGGCGTGTTTATGTTACCGCGACTTTTAATAATACCCTGGTAACCTTAACCGACTCGACAGGTAATACATTAGCTTGGGGTTCTGCCGGAGGATCCGGTTTTAAAGGGGCCAGAAAAGCTACCCCGTTTGCTGCTATTACGGCGATGGAAAAGGTGGCAAGCAAAGCAAAAACTTTTGGTATGACGGCGGTTGAGGTCTATATTAAAGGCCCCGGCCCCGGCCGTGATGCATCTATTAGGGCCCTTAGAAGTGCCGGGTTGAATATTACCATGATTGCCGATGTAACCCCAGTCCCTTACAACGGGCCAAGGGCTAAAAAGAAAAGGAGAGTATAGGTAGGTGTTTTGAGTTCATGGTTCATAGTTCGTAGAAATACAAAAATCCACGAACAATGAACTAAGAGCGAAGCGTACCAACAACTAATTATGGCGAGATATACCGGACCAAAAAGAAGACTAAGTAGAAGAGAAGGAACAGCCTTGTTTGCCAAGGATGCCTCTTTCTTGGAAAGAAAAGGTGCGGTTGCCCCCGGCCAGCATACCGGCAGGAGTAGGCGGAAAGTTTCGGAATATGGTATCCAGCTTCGGGAAAAACAGAAAACCAAACGTATCTACGGGATATTAGAAAGGCAGTTTGCAAAATACTACGAAATAGCCAGTAAAAAACGGGGAAACCGGGGGGAAGCGATACTGGAGTTTTTAGAAACCAGGTTGGATAATATCGTTTACCGGCTTGGTTTTTCGCCGTCACGGGCAGGGGCCCGCCAGCTTGTAAGCCACGGCCATGTGCAGGTAAACAATAAAAAAGTAAGCATCCCCTCTTTCCGGGTAAAACCAGGTTCAACTGTTGCTATTTTGGATAAAATGTTAGATAATACTCAGGTTCGGAAAAGTTTGGATGGTACCGAGACCTTGCCGGGGTGGCTGGAAAGAAAAGCTACTGTAGGCAAGGTTTTACGAATTCCGGCCCGGGATGAGATGGAACAGGGTATAAACGAACAGTTGATAGTAGAGTATTATAGTAGATAGTAATAAAAAAAATGATTAACTTTAAAGTTGTTGCAGCTGAACAATCTGATACTATCGGTACATTTGTTATTGAGCCGCTGGAGAGTGGTTTTGGCCATACTATCGGTAACTGTTTACGTAGGATTCTTCTTTCAAGTTTAGAGGGTGCCGCAATTACCTCAGTAAAAATTGACGGGGTAACCCATCAGTTCTCTACAATTACCGGAGTCTCAGAAGACGTAACCGAGATTATTTTAAACTTAAAGAAAGTCCGGATGAAACTTTTGTCCGATAAGCCGATTAAGCTAAGGCTTCAGGCTTCCGGTAAAGGCGAAGTTAAAGCCTCCGATATCGATGCTTTAGGTGGTGCAGAGATTATAAACCCTGATTTGCATATTGCGTCATTAAATTCCCCTTCTGCGAAATTAAATATCGAGATGACGGCAGAAAAGGGCTCAGGTTATGTAATGGCAGAAGAGAAAAAGACTGCCGAGCTTGGTGTTATTGTCATTGATTCAATTTATTCCCCGGTGCTTTCTATAAATTATAAAGTAGAGCCGGCCCGCGTAGGAAGAAGCACCAACTTTAATAAGTTGACTTTACAAATCACTACTGACGGGACTATCAGCCCTGAGGATGCTTTAAACGCTGCTGCAAAAATCCTCAATGATTACTCCAGGCAAATTTATGAACCGGTATTTGACGGTGAAGAGGTTGCTGCCCCGACTGTTTCCGATGATATTTTAAACTTAAGCGTTGAGGAGTTGGATTTGCCGGTACGTATTACCAATGCTTTGAAAGCGGTTGATATCGATACGGTTGAGAAATTGACTACGGTACCAAGGAATCAGCTTTTAAAGGCTAAAAATCTTGGTGTCCAGTCACTGACTTTAATTTCTCAAAAGCTTTCAGAAAGGGGTTTAACCTTAAGTGAGGCATAGAGTTTATGGTAAACACCTCGGCAGAAACAGCAACCAAAGAAACGCCCTTTTTAAGGGTTTAGTCCGTAGTCTTATCTTACACGAAAGCATTACCACGACCGAGGCTAAAGCCAAAGCAGTTAAAGGGTTAGTTGATAAAATAGTTGTTAAAGGTAAAGCAAACAACAACCAGGCTAAAAGTTTTATCCAGGGTTTTTTGCCTGATGCTGTGGCAAGTAAAAAATTACTGGAGGAGATTGCCCCCCGTTTCTCCACCAGGACCTCCGGTTTTACCAGTTTGGTAAAATTAGGCAGGAGATTAGGGGACGGTGCGATGATAGTAAAGATGAGTTTTATGGAGGGAGAAGAAAAAATCAAAACTTCCGCCTCCGTCAAGACTTCGGTGGGCAAGCAAAATTCAAAAGCGACGCGCAGTGTCGTCCTGAGCGAAGAGAAGGACCCTAAATCAAAAAGAAAAAGAAGTGCTGCTAAAAAGAAAACTAAGGAGAAAAGTAAATAAATGTCTACAAATACAGTTTCAGCAAAAGAGATTAAAAGGAATTGGCATTTGATAGATGCTAAAAATAAAGTGTTGGGGAGGCTCTCTACGGATGTGGCAAAAATTTTAACCGGCAAACATAAACCAAACTTTGTGCCTTACCTTGATATGGGTGACAATGTAGTGGTAGTTAATGCTGCGCAAGTTAAAGTTACCGGTAAAAAAGAATCCCAAAAGAAATATGTTCGGCATTCTGGCTATCCTGGGGGGTTAAAGGTAGAAAAGCTTTCCGATTTAAGGATTAGAAAACCGGAGGAAATTATTATTCATGCGGTAAAAGGGATGGTACCGAAAAATAAATTAGGGAGACAAATGATAAAAAAATTGCATGTTTTTGGCAGTTCCCAGCATCATTTTCAAAAACAATTAAAGGAGGTAGACGGTGGTTAATAACCAACATAACCAAAGTGTAGGCAGAAGGAAAGAGGCTGTTGCCAGGGTTAGGGTAATGGAAGGTAATAGTCCAATACTAGTGAATGGTAAGCCGATATCCGAAGTTTACCGGGGGGTTATATGGCAAAAAACTTACCAGAAACCGTTTGAGCTGACTAAGACTTTAGGTAAATTTACAGCAACGATAAAAGTTGTAGGCGGAGGGACTTCTTCCCAGCTTGGGGCAATTGTCCACGGTTTGTCCCGTTCTTTGGCTAAAATAAGTGCCGAAAATAAGGCAGCTTTAAAAAAACACGGCCTGCTAACCCGTGATCCCCGGGCAAAAGAGAGAAGGAAATACGGTTTAGCCCACGCTGCAAGAGCCAAGAAGTCATCTCCAAAGAGGTAATAGTTTAGAAATAAGAGGTTTAAACCAGGCTTAACTGTTCCGGTTTTAATTGTGGCTCCGGAATTTTTTTAAGAGCCTCGGGGATGACCTGGAAATCTGCCTTTAATTGTTTCATAATTTCGCCGGCCCGTAGGGCTGCTGCCGGGTGGTACATCGGGACGACAGTAGTTTCTTGACCGTGCCAAGAAACCTGATGGATTTTTCCGTGGACTTGGGAAATTTTAACGCCCGGTAAAAACTTTCCCATGGAAAACCGGCCCAAGGTGACAATTATTTTTGGGTTGATAATTTCAATTTCCCGGTCAACATACGGTGCAAAGGCAGTAATCTCTTCCGGGGTAGGATCGCGGTTTTCCGGCGGGCGGAAACGGACAACGTTGGAGATATAAACATCCTCACGCTTTAACTCTAGACTTTGAATTAACTCGTCCAGTAATTTTCCGGCAAGACCTACAAACGGCCTCCCTTTTTGGTCCTCCCAATATCCCGGGGCTTCACCTAAAAAGTAAATTTCAGAGTCCGGGTTCCCTTCCCCGAAAACCAGTTGGGTGGCAGTGTCCCGGAGGGGTAAGGATTTATCGGCTTCCATTTGGGCTTTAAGGTCTTGGAGTTGCTTCTTCTTGTCCATAAGATGGTGAACTTGCTTACATCCTACCGGTGAAGTATATTATATAATAACAGAAGAAATGGACAACCAAGAGAACAAAGACAGGTCAGGTGGTGGTTATGGCAAGAGGCCGCTCTGGCAGTGGGTTGTAATCTATCTTGTAATAGCTGCCGTAGTGTATGGGCTAATCTACTATTTTGTTTTGGCTCGCGGCGGTGGTTACCAGGTGCCCGGCGCAACTTCTGCTCCCCAATCCCAGTCACCTCTTTACTGAAGGGTGCGAATTTTTTAAGCTTCATGTTAGTATTAAATAATGAGCCAAAGATTCACAGTGCCTCTTCACAAGGTAGGGATTGAAGATGTTCCGGAGGTAGGGGGTAAAAATGCCTCTTTGGGGGAGATGATAAAATCCTTAACCCCATACGGCATTAAAATACCCGGAGGATATGCTGTCACAGCTGCTGCCTACAGGTATTTTCTCCAAAAAACAGGGTTGGATAAGTTTATTAGAGAAACTTTGGAAGGGTTAGACACCAAGAACCTGAAAAGTTTGGCTGAAAAAGCTAAGGTTATTCGGGGAAAAATTAAAGAAACAGAGTTTCCCAAAGATTTAAGAGAGGCAATTGTAAAAGCCCATAAAGAAGCTGAGAAAAGGTATGGTAAAATGGCGGATTTTGCCGTCCGTTCTTCTGCTACCGCCGAAGATTTACCGGGGGCCTCTTTTGCCGGGGAACATGAGACCTATCTTAATATCCGGGGGGCAGAAGATATCCTGGTGGCGGTTAGGGCGGCCATGGCCTCGCTTTTTACCGACCGGGCGATCTCTTACAGGGTAGATAAAGGTTTTGACCATTTTCAGGTTGCCTTATCCGTAGGGGTACAAAAGATGGTCCGCTCAGACCTTGCGTGTTCGGGGATTATGTTTACCTTAGATACCGAGAGTGGTTTTCCTGATGTGGTTTTAATAAATGGTTCCTGGGGGTTAGGGGAGATGATTGTGCAGGGAGAGGTAACCCCGGATGAATATTTGGTTTATAAAAGGACTTTGGGTAAAAAGAGCGGATTAATAAGCAGAAAAACTTTCCGGCCGATTATCGGGAAAAAGCTTGGGTTTAAAAATAGGAAGATGGTATATGGGAAAAGCGATAATCCTACAAAGATTGTGGAGACATCTTTGGAAGAGAGGAAAACTTTTATTTTATCGGATGAGGAAATTTTAAAACTTGCTACTTGGGCGGCGGTTGTAGAAAAACACTACACCGATAAAAATAAAAAATGGACGCCGATGGATCTGGAGTGGGCTAAAGACGGGCAGTCCGGGGAACTTTTTATTGTCCAGGCCAGGCCGGAGACGGTACATTCAGAAAGAGACCTTTCCAAAATTAAAGAGTATATCCTGCAGGATAAAGGGAAAGAGATTGTCCGGGGTGCTTCGGTTGGGAGCAGTATTGCCAAGGGTTTAGCCCGGGTAATTTTAAATCCAAAAGATATACACCAGTTTAAAGAGGGTGAGATTTTAGTGACGGAGATGACTGACCCGGATTGGGAGCCGATTATGAAAATTGCGGCGGCGATTGTAACCGATAAAGGCGGAAGGACTTCCCATGCGGCGATAGTTTCCCGGGAGCTTGGGATCCCTTGTATTGTGGGTTCTGAGGATGCCACTAAAAAAATTAAGACGGGAGATCAAGTTACTGTTGATACTACCGGATCAGACGGCTTGGTTTTTGAGGGATTATTAAAATTTAAAATTGCAGAGCAGGATGTTTTAAAAATTCCCGACCCCAAGACTAAAGTTATGTTAAATATCGCAACCCCCGAGACTGCTTTTGAAAAATCATTTTTACCAAATGACGGGGTGGGGTTAGCCCGGGAAGAGTTTATTATTGCAGGCTCTATCGGTATCCACCCAATGGCTTTAATAAATTACAACAACCTTCCGGATGATATAAAGAAAAAGGTTGATGAAAAAACTGTAGGTTACCCTGACAAGACAAAATTTTATATTAATGAGTTGGCTTTCGGGGTTGCTAAAGTTGGCGGGGGGCATCGCGGTATTACCACCCCGATTTTATACAAGCTTTTATTTTAGAGGTTCGCGCTATTAAAAAAGTAAGGGAAGAGATGGGGCTTACTAATGTCTCGGTTATGGTGCCTTTCTGCCGGACACCCGAGGAAGGGAAGAAGGTTTTAAAAGTGATGAAAGATAACGGACTTAAAAAATCGGAAAGTCTTAAAGTTTATGTAATGTGTGAAATCCCCGATAACGTAGTTTTAGCGGATGATTTTTTGAAAGTTTTTGACGGAATGAGTATTGGCAGTAACGACCTAACCCAGTTGACGTTGGGGATGGACAGGGACGGTAATGAGCAGATCAGAAGTATTAGTAATGAAAACAATGAGGCGGTAAAATATTTGATTGCCGAGGTAATAAAAAAATGTAAGGCCCGGGGAAAATATATCGGGATTTGTGGTCAAGCCCCTTCTGATTATCCGGAGTTTGCCCAGTTTTTGGTCAAATGCGGGATTGAAAGTATTTCCTTAAACCCTGATTCTGTGATAAAAACTACTATAAAGATTTATGAGGAAGAACAAAAACATTAATGTCATCCCGTACTTGATACGGGATCTATATAATATGGATTCCGGGTCAAGCCCGGAATGACAGGATGAGATCAATGACAATTACTAATATTCAGTTAAATATAATTCCGGATTCCAGGGGTGAGGATACATTAGAGGCAGAGATAATCTCCGGGGAATATAGGGTTACAGCTTCTGTACCTTCCGGGAAAAGCAAAGGGAAAAACGAGGCTTTTGTTTTGGAACCTAAAAAGGCATTGGAAAAATTTACTGAAATTAAGTCCCAACTTTTGGAAAAAGATTTTTCCTCCCTGGAAGAATTTGATAATTTTTTAATCTCCCTGGACGGGACTCCGAAAAAGGAAAACCTGGGGGGGAATTTAATTTTGGTTTTAAGTTTAGGATTTACTAAACTTTTGGCAAAGGCAGACGGTTTAGAGTTATATGAGGAGATTGCTAAAATTTCCGGGGTAAAGGCCGAAAAGCTGCCTCTTTGTCTTTTTAATCTAATCGAAGGAGGGGTGCACATTCATCCTGCACCGAATGGTGCGGGATTGCCTTTCCAGGAATATCTTTATATCCCCCAGATAAATTCTCCTAAAGAAAGTTTGGCAGAGGTGATGTTGGTGATTAGAAGTTTAGGGGAGGAGATCCACCAAAAGTATGAACATTTAAGGCAAGGGGATGAGGGAGGGTATACAATCCCCTCAAATGATCCTTTAGTAGGTCTGGAGTTCTTGCAAGGCCAGGCCTTGCTGAGGCTTGCAAGGCCAGGCCTTGCTGAGAATTATAGGTTAGGTTTGGATGTGGCGGCCTCAACTTTTTTTCATGATGGTTTGTATTTAGTAGGGGATAAAACTATGGGGGAAAAGGTTTGGATAGTGGGGGATGATATAACAACTACAAATCCGGAAAGTATAAAAATAGCCCATGAAAAAAATGCCATCAACGCCGTAATAATAAAACCTAACCAGATAGGGTCTGTCACAGAAACTATAAGAGCTGCCAACTTAGCCAAAAGCTTCGGCTGGAAAATTATTGTTTCCCATAGGTCAGGGGAAACCAAAGATACTTTCATTGCGGATTTAGCAGTAGGACTTGGGGCAGACGGCCTAAAATCGGGTTGTCCATTGCAAGAGGCTAGGCTGGTAAAATATCAGAGATTAGTGGAGATTGAGGAAAAATGGCATATTTAGTTTTAGTAAGACATGGGGAGTCGACTTGGAATAAGGTTAATGCCTGGACGGGGCTGACTGATATTAGCTTGGATGAAGAGGGAAGGGATGTTGCCAAAAAAGATGGGGAGCTTTTAAAAGATATTTCCTTTGATATAGCTTTCACTTCGGCTTTAAGAAGAGCACAACAAAGTTTAGAGGAGATTAAGGGTGTAGTAGGAGAGATATCAACCACAGAAGCCGCTGCTTTAAATGAAAGGGATTACGGGGACCTAACCGGGAAAAATAAGTTAGAGGTGGAGGAGATGTATGGAGAGGATCAATACTTAAAATGGAGGAGGGGTTGGGATGAACCTGTACCTAATGGAGAAACTTTAAAGGATGTTTACGGGAGGGCCGTGCCCTATTATCAGGAAAATATATTACCTGAACTAAAGACAGGGAAAAATGTTTTGGTAGTGGCACATGGGAATTCCCTTCGGGCTTTAATAAAATTTTTGGAAAATATTCCGGATGAAGAAATTCCTAATTTAGAAATAGAAACGGGGGGAATATATATCTACCAAATAGACCCTGAAGGAAAAATAATTTCTAAAGAAATTAAGAAAGACTAAATTATTTCTTCTCACACTTTTTTAGAAAAAGTGTGCAAAAACCCTTTTACAGGAAGTCGGCCTAAATTTGTCTCGTCGCTAGTCGGGGGAAAGTTTGCCCCCTCCGGCAGAGCCGGACCTCCCCCTGACATCAACTTCGACAAATTTTTAACGGCCTTTGTTCCAGTAAAAGAATAATAGAGTATTATCTATTGCCCGCTTGAAATAAAGGGCGTTAAGTGAGTGAGGGCTTGTTATTAGGGGGAGCCCGCATTTATGGCGGAGGGGGTGCCATCCCCCGATTTAACAAGCCCGAACGAATAGCCCGACTTTCTGCGGGCAGAGTTTGGGCGACTTTTCGGCAAAAGTCGCATAATAAAATTAAATAAATTAAGGGTTAACTATGTTTTGTGGAGTACCTGCTAAAACACCTTTAATATTATTTGTTGTTGTTTCCATTATAGATTCCTCTGCTTCTTTAGTATAAAAAGCCATATGGGGGGTGATTATCACATTAGGCAGGTCAATTAAAATATGGTTCTCCAAAACACTTTTGGCTTTTTCAGCATTTAACTTGCCGTTTGATAAAAGTTCTGCCTCCTCTTTCAACTCCCCTTCACTTTCCAAAACATCCAAAGCCGCCCCACCTAAGTGGTCTTGGGTTATAGCCTGGAAGAGGGCATCTGTTTCTACTACCGCCCCCCGGGAAGTGTTGACTAAAAGCGCCCCTTTTCTTATCAAAAAGATATTGTCTTTATTTATCAGGTGATGGGTTTCCTGGCTGTAGGGGACATGTATGGTAACAATATCGGCAGTTTTTAGAAGCTCCTGCAAAGGGAGATAACTAAAACCTAAGGAATTGGTAAGTTCCTGGCTTTGCCGGACATCAAACCCCACAACTTTCATATTAAAA